>JAZUPA010000052.1:0-14798 GCA_045604945.1 Acutalibacteraceae bacterium | reverse complement strand
GTGAGCTATATCAAGGATCTGAGCAGCCTCTTCTACGCGGCGCTTGATCTCATCTTTAGGATACTTTCTGAGCTTAAGACCGAATGCCATGTTATCGAAAACGGTCATGTGAGGATACAGAGCATAGTTCTGGAAAACCATTGCGATGTCTCTGTCTTTGGGAGCTACGTCGTTAACGAGGGTATCGCCGATGTAGAGCTCGCCGTCGGAGATCTCTTCGAGACCTGCGATCATACGAAGGGTGGTGGACTTACCGCAGCCGGAAGGTCCAACAAGGATGATGAACTCCTTATCCTGAATCTCAAGATTGAAGTCGCTAACGGCCTCAACGCCGCCGGGGTAACGCTTGTAGATGTTTTTCAAGGTTACGCTTGCCATAATTTTTGCCTCCTAATCATTTCTCGGACTGCCAAATCTTTGTACAGCCCACGGCTTCTGCCAGTAAATATAATAACAGAACTACTTTACATAAGCAAGTGTCCAGCAGTATAAATTTCAGCTCATTTATTGTTCAAGATTACCAAAGTATTGGCATTTTGACTGTATTGCACACAAGATTTAGTGCGAGTTTACAATAATCACATAAACATCATTTTTTAAGGAAGAGTGAAATCTCCTCTTCTGTCAGCTCTCTGCACTCCCCCTCCGCAAGGGCTTCGTCCAGCACCAGGGCATCAATCGAGACTCTTTTAAGGGACAGGACCTTTTTCCCTATTGCCGCCGCCATACGCTTTACCTGGTGATATTTTCCTTCGCATATGCTGATCTCCATAACATGGTCCACATCGTCAATAAGCTTTGCTTCACAGGGCAGGCACTTTTCGCCGCCGTCTATGGTTACGCCATTTCTGAGAACATCAAGTTCCTCTTCCGTTGGACTTATATCAAGCATCGCAATATATTTTTTGAATATCTTCTTGCCCGGCGATGTCACTCTGTGAGAAAAATCTCCGTCATCAGTAATGATCAGCAGTCCTGTTGTATCCTTGTCAAGTCTTCCGACAGGTGCCAGCGATGCCCTGCGAAGGTCTTTCGGCACAAGGTCAACAACTGTTTTCTGGGTACTGTCAGTGGTTGCAGAAACGCATCCTCCGGGCTTATTGAGCATTATATAAACGTATTTTCTGTAGCACAGCACTTCTCCGTCAACAGTAATCGATACCTTTTCAGGGTCGATTTTCATATCTATTTTACTGACTGTTTTGCCGTCAACAGATACTCTGCCTGTCCAGATAAGCTTATGCACATCTTTTCTGCTCCACTCTCCCTGAGAGGCTATCACCTTATCAATTCTGTCCATTGATTCCACTTCCTTTATTATGCATATTATATCCCCGGTAATTCAGAAAGTAAATCAAATTCTAAATACTTTCAAGAACCGCAAGCACAATTTCAGGACGGTTATTTATGCGGAAGGGAATTATACTGTTGCCTATGCCTCTGCTGACAATCATTTCAGTCGCTCCTTCTGTGTATTTTCCGCTGTCATATTTCGGAAAAAAGCCCTGCCCCGGCGCTGCTATTCCGCCTATAAGCGGGAGTCTGAACTGCCCTCCGTGAGCATGTCCCGAAAAAACAAGGTCAGCACCGCATTCAGCATAGGCATCAAAATATTCCGGTCTGTGTGACAGCAGCACTATATAGTGCTCCTTATCCGCTGTAAGCATCCTGAGATTTTCTTCAAAGCTTCCTTCAAAGAACATATCATTAAGCCCTGCCAGAACAATGGATTCGCCGTCCTTTTCCAATATAACGCTTCTGTTTTCAAGAAGAACTGCTCCTGCACTTTCAAGACATTCTCTCAGGTAAGGATAATCTGAAATATTGGCTTCATGATTTCCGTTGACGTAATATGTGGGGGCAATCTCCACTGCCTGATGCACAAAGGCGGATGCAATGCCGATGTCGGTATTATTTGCATCAACCAGATCACCTGTTATTACAATTATATCAGGCTTGGAATCTCTGAGCATTTTTATAAGCTCTGAATTATTATCTCCGAACTCTGCATTGTGCAGATCGGAAACCTGCGCAATTCTGAACCCTGAAAAGCTTTCGGGGATTCTTTCGCTCCGAACCGTGATCTCATTTATCATAAGCGCACTGTTTCCCCATGCCGTCCAGACAACGAACAGCACTGCAGCAAGGATACAGACCGATAATATTATAACCTTTTTCTTATCTGACTTCATGCTAATCCCTCCATGAATTTCATCAGAAAGATTCTAACACATAAATTCTCAGAATTAATGAACCGTATGTAACAAAAAAGGCAGGTACCCCTGCCTTTTTCTATTCGTCGATTTCAGGCGGCACATCTGAATTTTCAGGTATCAACCCCTGAAGAATCCTGTCCCTTTCCACCTCGGTATTGTACGATGCACTGACTGCTTCTGCGGTTTTATCTGCGTTTGCTTCCGGAGAGAAACCGTGCATGAATCCTCCCAGCGCAGTAGAGCACACATCTCCCCCGATCACCTCGCCATCTTTGACGAGAATATTTATGTAAACCACATCGGTTGTCCCCGGGTAATTTGTCACTCTGTATGTCCAGCGCTTTGCACGTTCTCCCTTGTATTCACTGAGGTCAAATCCCTGCTCAAGCTGGATCCTGTTGTACTTTTCATAAACATCACCGAACTGGGACGGAATCACGACCTCACGCACCTCGACAGGCTCACTGTCTGTCTCCCAACCAAACTGAGCGGCAAAAGCGATTCTCTGCTCAGCAGTTTCCGCCTCAATACTGTAGCCTTTCTGCACCAGCAGTGAAGTGCTGTTATCCCCTTTTGGCCAGAGCACATAGGTAACTGCCGCGACAAACAGAACGATTCCTATTATTAGCAGAAGAAGCTCCTTTTTCGATGTTTTGAATGACCATATAAACAAAAGCATTCGCCTCCTGTGTTTTTGTTAATGTGTATGCACTTTTCTATCTGTTAATGCATACATATTTCATACGCTGTGACCAATATTTATTAGAAGCGTCATTATTGAAATTGCAGGCGTTTTATATTATAATTGAATCACTAATTACTTGGAGGCATTGCTGTGTCCGATAACAATAACAGAAAAAGCCGCGGATTCTTTGACCGCATGCTCGGCTTCTTTGCTGATACAATAATTTCTATCCGTAATTTCTTCAAAAACCTCGCAAAGCCCAGAAGAGCTTCTACACCCTCTGAGGCAGGCAGCGGAAACCGTCCTCTTGGAAGGGTGCAGCGCACAGGCTCAGTAATTGCGGATTCAACCAGAAGTCCTGTACTTTCAGATGCTCACAGAACTCACAAATCAGCATCTGCATCCCGTTCTGTAACCACCTCTCACCATGCAGCAGGCAGGATCTTTTCTGTCGACGGTGAGCAGAAATTCAAGAAAATATTCACCATCTCAGCCTTTTCACTTATATGTGTAATCGGCGTGCTGCTGCTTATCGCCACCATCACTCCCTCAGGCGGTCCTACCGAGGTCAAGGCCCCCGTTGTAACACAGGCGGCAGTTGTAAATCCCAGTGACTCCGACTGCTCTGTCACCATCACATTCGGCGGAGCTGTAAAACTCAATGATGAAATACTTTCCGCTGCACGCAACAGCGAAGGCTATGATTTCAACAACTACCTGTCAGAGCTAAACCCGATATTCAGATCTGACATCAACTTTGTCACCCTGTTCGGCAGTGCCGCAAAGGATGATTCCCAGCTCAGTGTTTCAGGCTTCAGGAATTCAAACTATCCAACTTCTCTTCTTGATACTCTCTCAAGCATCGGCGTAACCCACATAATGAACGCCTCCGGCGACGCTTTGTCCCTCGGCTACGACGGACTTGAATACTCCGTTTCGGAGATGGAAAAACGCGGTCTGAAGGCTGTTGGAACCTATCTTAATCCCGAATCCTTCTCAAGCGTCTATGTAATCGAAGAAAACTACATAAAGATAGGCATCGGCGCTTATTATTGCCCGAATCAGAGCACCTACAACTCTGTACTCGAGGCTCAGAAGGACGTCAGCATGACCGATGCGCAGCTTGCATACTGCATCAATCAGTACCCCAGCAAGAGCATTGTTTCCGAAATCGAGAGCGATGTTTCCGATATGAGAAAAGCAGGAGCGGATGTTATAGTCATCATGCTCAACTGGGGCGGTTCAGGCTCCACCAGCTACACCGATGACAGCAGAAATTCCCTCGCACAGGACCTCATTGACATGGGTGTTGATATCGTTATCGGCACCGAGCCTGATATAGCACAGAAGATCACCAAGAAAGCACCCAAGGGCAGCGAAGAACCCTCCTATGTTTTCTACTCCATGGGCAATCTGTTTGCCGATGCCGATTCAGGTGCTACCGCAAAGAAATACTGCAGTATGGCAGCAACCTTTACCATCGAGCGTAAGGCAGGCGAATCCGACGTTAAAATAACTGAGGCTGTCTGTGACCCCATATTTATTCACCGCGACGGTACCTACAGCGAAGAAAGCACATATCTCAAATACCGTGTATTCCCTGCAGTAAAATACTATTCCCAGTCTGAAGCTCCTGATTTCTTCACCTCTTCCGCTCAGTGGAAAGCTTCAAAAACCGCCTTTGATACTATTTACAAGTTTGCAAAGGATTCAAAGGTAGCAATGTCAGTATCCACCTACGATATTCTCTACCCCGAGCCTGAAACAGAAGAAAAGAACACCTCAGGGTATTCAGGCAGCGTATAAGGCGTTAACAAATCAATCGCATAATGAAAGCAGACTTCATGGACTGACCATGAAGTCTGCTTTTGATTTATAGATTATAATGTTTCAGCAATAATTACTGAGCAACATAGTTCTCTGCTTCGAGATAAGCAATGTGACCTGCAACCTCTTCCTCATTGAAGAAAGCAGCCTGATAGAGACCGGAGAAGATGGTGCCGAAAAGGGCGTATGCAATACCAAACAGGATTGTTACAAGAGAGAAGAGATCTCCCAGAACGCGGATGCCGATTTCATAGCAGCCGCCGGAAATCAGACCGATAATTAAAGCAACTACTACGGGAGCTGCTATGAAGATAAGGTCAGCAAGGAACATCTGACCCTTCTTACCCTTGGTCATTCTCATGGAGATCTTAAGTGCATCAAATGCGCTGACCTCGGGATGAGTAACGATGATATAGGGAACAAAACGATAGGAATAGAACTTAACGATACCTGCAATGGGAACCATGAACCAGATAACAGTCCAAAGTGCCTGCCATGCCATAGCACCTGCAGTCTTGACGCAGTTCTTGTTGAATGCGAAGAACAGCTGCTTGGAGTTGACCTTCCTGCCCTCAAGTCCGTCCATGTAGAGCTTTACAGCACCGCAGGTGAAAAGGAAGGACACTGCCATGGAGAGGAAAGGAATGGAGAATGTGACGGAAGTGCCGATAGCGGTAACGATGGAGAGCAGAAGGGAAAGACCCCACAGCATGATGGGCTTCTTCAGAATGACATCCAAAGCGCGCTTGTAGCAATTGAGAAACAACATAATAAAACTCCTCTTATTCTTATTTTTTGCTTTCGCCTGTAGAATATTAGCATAGTGTGAGGTTTTTGTCAATAATTTGTCAACAAGGCATGAGCAAATATACCGCCTTTTGTAATGTACAAAACCCCGGATTTTATATGCATGTCAAAGGGATATGCAGCCCTTAAATGAAAAAGAACGGAAATCATCTGTGATTTCCGTTCTTTAAATTCAGATTATTTCTCAGCCGATCTTTCTGATAATAGCTACAGGAGTCTGCTGTGCTGCCTGTCCAAGGGGGTTGTCCTTAAATATCTCGCCAAGCTGCTCATCGGTAAGCTCCTCGTCGGGCTTTCCGAGAATGTTTACGCCGATATCGTTTGCGTCAACAATATAGACCTTGTGACCGAGTGCTTCGGTGAGCTCCTTTGCCACCTCATTAGGACGAGCAGGCGCCATCTTTGCATAGTTGTTGTAGGGAGGAATGGTGTAATCGCAGGGACCGTCAATAGCACGAACCTGCTCACCGAGCATGTTGTAGAAAACTCCGCGCTTGCCGAAGATCTTGCAGATACCTGCAATGATTGCGCAGAATGTAATCTTAACAGGACCTACCTCACGGATAGCAAGCTCCATTGTCCAGGGGCTGCCAAGACCGATGCCGTAGGGGGACTTGTAAACAAACTTTACAAGGAACTTTGCAAGCTTTGAGGGCTTGATGTCCTCAAGCTTGAATGCTCTGCCCTGGCTGATTGCAACGATTTTCTCACTCATGAAGATGAAATCATTGTCCTTTATGTGGGGAACTGCGTACTTATTGAGAATTTCTGTAAGGTTATCGCCTGACATGACGATGTTTGTCTTGACAGGATAGCGCTCATACCTGCCGGTGGAGGTCTCAATTACAAGATTCTTTCCGGGGTTCGGAACAAGCTCTTCTGCTACGGGAGGATCATTCTCCGCTGCAGTCTCTTCCTTTACCTCAATGTTTTCCATTTCAAGCTCTTTATTGTTCTCGCTCAAGGTATATCCCTCTTTCGCAATAATTTAACTCGTTTATTTTATCACACATCTATTGTATATTACAAGACCTTATTGCGTATATTGCAATTTTATTTTGCAGAGCCTGAAACTGACTCCTTTATCGTTAAATTCACGCAAGGCTTCCGAGAACCTTCAGAAGTTCATCCGTGCTGACAGTTACAGACCACACATTATAATTTACTGTATCAAAACAGCCGTTTTCCATTATAATCAGTGCTGTTTCAAGTATAGCTTCCCTCTCCTGATGTCCTATCTTTTCAATATTAATATATTCAATATTCTCTATACTCTTATCTGCAAAGCAGAATTTCTTCTTACTGTCAGTGTAATAGAACGAATTATCAAAACCGGCTATTTCTGCATCATAGACATTTATATATCCGGGAATCTCCGCACGCTCAGGCTGCTGCGAAAGCATTGCCATAAAGTGAATATATTCACCGCTGTTATTTGAATACACCGCTTGTATGGTTTTTATATTATCAAGAATACTGTCCGAAAACTGATAATACTGATAAAGCTTCTGTCCTGATACAAATGATGTCTCAGGCTGCACGGCTTCATTCAGGTCCTGCTCCGTTACATAAAGCTGTATTATTACACCGGAAAGCTCAAACCCATCAGGCAGATACTCAGGCATTTTCAATATGCTGTCAGAAGTCATGATGCTGTCCAATTCATTGAAGTCACCTTCAAATCTTTGCAGAAGCCCATAAAAGCCTGCGGAGCTCTTATCAGCCTCAATAACCAGCTGCGTAAGAGAAGAATGTTCCTCTATCCATTCTTCATCAACTATCCCCTGCTGTATTTCCGCATCTTCGTTGTCCTGTATGATACCTGTATTGCTCTGAGGAGTGTCAACAACAGCAGATTCGCCCCTTGTACCTATTACAAATAAGACCGAGGAAATTACCGCCACAATTCCAAACGCAGCAGCAATCATACTGATTTTTCTTTGCCCTCTGCCAGCCTTTGAAGCCCTGATACGCTCGTACATCCTGTCCGCAGTCTCTTCAGATATGACCGCACTGTCCAATGCAGCTGCTATTTTATCATTCTTCATCATAATTACCTCCCAGACAGTTTTTCAGTTTCTCTCTTCCTCTGCGCAGATATGACCTTACCGTTGACTCCTTTGCCCCCAGCATTTCCGCAATCTCCGCGCATGAATAACCTTCGTAATAATAGAGATATATCGAGCTTTTCTGATTATGGGGAAGATTCATAAGTATTGAAAGAATTTCGCAGCTCTCCTCACTGGCTGCAGGCAACTCCGCGGTAAGCTCTTCTATTGATATATCTCTCCTGTTATGTCTTCGCAGCAGACTTTTGCAGGTATTGGCTGCCGTTATCATTATCCACGCTTTTTCCTGACGGATATTCCCGAAAGTCGGATTCTTCTCAATAAGCCGAGTGAACACCATCTGCATGGCGTCCTCTGCATCCTGCTGATTTTTCATATACATAAAACACACTCTGTATACCATCCGATAATATCCCTCATAAAACTCGCGAAAGCTTTTTTCGTCTGTATTTCCCATTTTATCCCTCCCTGTAAATAATAACGTCTGAGGGCATACAAATGTTGCACTCATCATGATTTCTTTTTTATTATCAGTATCATTCTATTGAATTCCCCATGACACGGTTGTATAATACCTCAGAGAAACAGAAACGGAGATATTACTATGGATGTATTGTACATAATTATCGCAGCAATTGCAGTAATTGCATTTCTTGTTCTGCTCACAGCCTTCATCTGCTATCTTATGGCATTCTATTCACCCAGCCGCAAGCCCATAGGACCTGATGAATACCCCACTCCCGAGGGCGAAATCTACGAAGTTCACCGCGATAAAATGGTTGAATGGATTAAAAAAATGCGAGCCCACAGCAGTGAGGATATAGAAATCAAATCCTTTGACGGTCTTACTCTCAGAGGAAGATATTATTACGGAGCCAGCAATGACAGCATTATAGAAATCATGTTTCACGGCTACCGCGGAAGCTCAGAGCGTGATATGTGCGGCGGAATACAGCGCGCCTTTGAGGTCGGACACAATGTGCTGCTGGTTGACCAGAGAGCCAGCGGAAGAAGCGACGGACATACCATCACTTTCGGCATAAAAGAGCGTTACGATGCTCTTGCATGGGTTGATTATGCCGTTAAGAAATTCGGTCCCGACTGCAGAATCATGCTCACAGGCATTTCCATGGGCGGCGCAACAGTCATGCTGGCAAGCGAAATGAATCTTCCCAAAAACGTAATCGGTATTCTTGAGGACTGCGGATACACCTCAGCCAAAGCTATAATGAAAAAGGTCATAAAGGATATGAAGCTCCCTGCCGACCTTCTCTATCCCTTTGTAAAGCTGGGCGCCAGGATATTCGGCGGCTTCAACCTTGAAGAGGCAAGCCCTGTTGAAGCAGTCAGGAATTGTAAAGTTCCCATTATATTTGTTCATGGCGAGGACGATGCATTTGTCCCATGCGAGATGAGCGTGCAGTGCTTCGAAGCCTGCAATGCTCCCAAGGTGCTTCACACCGTCCCCGGTGCAGGTCACGGTCTTGCTTACGTTATTGAAAACGACGATTACATAAAGGTTCTTGCCAAGTTTGAAGAGGAGTATCTCAATGGTTGAGGTTGTTGCTGCGCTTATCTGGCGCGGGGATAAATTCATGATATGCCAGAGACCTGCCCATAAAGCCCGAGGGCTGCTGTGGGAGTTTGTCGGCGGCAAGGTTGAGATTGGTGAAAGCAAGGAGGATGCACTTGTCCGCGAGTGCCGCGAGGAGCTTGATGTAACGGTCAGGGTAAAAGATGTTTTTACTGAACTTACCCATATCTATCCTGATATCACTGTGCATCTGACCCTTTTCAATGCTGAAATTTCAGCCGGTGTCCCCCGTTTGCTTGAGCACAATGACATCAGATGGATAACCGTCTGTGAAATTGATGATTACGACTTCTGTCCTGCCGACGAGGAAATTCTCAAACTGCTTAAAAACAGGTGATATTATGGTACGTGAAATAATGAGAGACCCGCTGTTTCTCGGCAGAAAATCCGAAAAAGCAGCTGCCTGTGACATTTCTGTGGGCGAAGACCTTCTTGATACCCTCAAAGCTCACAGCAGCGAATGCGTCGGCATGGCAGCTAATATGATAGGCGTGCTGAAAAGAATCATTGTGTTTGACTGCGGCGGCGAATATATGGTAATGTACAATCCCGAAATAATAAAGTGCTCTGACCCCTACCAGACAGAAGAAGGCTGCCTTTCCCTTACGGGCAGGCGACCGACAAAGCGATATAAAAACATAAAAGTCAAGTATCAGAACAGCGATTTTGCTGTCAGGCAAAAAACCTTTACAGGTTTTACCGCTCAGATAATCCAGCATGAGATCGACCACTGCAACGGAATTATAATATGATAACACAAAAACCCACACTGCTCCTTGTGCAGTGTGGGTTTTCTTATCAGTAATTGTAGATATTATCCTCGTCGTCAGATGGGTCTTCCAGCTCCCACGGCATTGCATCAGAATCAGGAAGAGAGGTATTGCGGCGAAATTCCTGTTTATAGAGATACTGTCCGCTTCTCTCATCAAGATAATAATACTGCCCTGTATAGCTGTCATAATAATAGAAGATGCCTGTTTCTTCGTCGAGGTAATCGCCATACTCGTTTGTTTTATATCCGGGAGCGTCATTCCGGGGTGCATTATAATCGGCACCGCCTTCAAGGCTTCCTATGCCGTAGTAGGACTGGTTTTTAACACTTTCTTCAGCCAGTCTTTTTGAAATGCTTCTGAAATCGCCTCCGTCAAAGGCAGAAAATCCGCCTGCATCCTGCGCAAATTCAACCGTTCTCTTCTGCTGATTTATGTATGGTGCCAGCTTCAGCGCAGTGGCTGAAACAGAAATAAGCACCGAAAGAAAAGACATGCGCTCAATAAATCTTGAGAAAAATACAGTTTTTACCGTGCTGCTTGCAACGTTTGACTGAGCGAAATACCACTTTATCTCACCGGAGTTCACATCGACATCATCGGTCGAGAAAAAGCCCCATTCATAAGTAGAAGCAAAACATGCGCGAAGGGATGATGCTACCGAGAGCAGTGCTATTGCTGAAAAGATGAGGGTCGCGATGCCTGTGATACCCAGAAGATAAGCGCCTGCTGTGTTTGCCGATGTACCCTTTGCCGCTGATAGAAGCGACGATGCAGTTATTACTGCAGACAACAGGAATCCGGCCTGAAGAAGGGTTTCTGCATCCACCTTCAAAAAGATAACTTCCATCACTCCTGCTGCCAGCAGCAGCGCTGCGCCTATTACAGATAAGGTCAGCACAAGGGTGTACCTGTCCCCTCCGTCTCTTGAAAAGAAGAGGGCGCATACAGAGCCTGCTGAAATCAGCACCAGACCTGCCACAGAAACAAGAGCGATAAAAACATTGCCCCCGCCTGCAATTGAAGCTATTGAAAAAACAGAACGGCAGATTGTGTAAATGCATATCAGAAGTGTACAGAAATGGACTCCGTAATTTTTGAGAGTAAGACGTGCCATATACATCTCTGTATTGTATTGCTGCATTTCCGCTGCTCTTTTCTGAGCCATAACTGTTCACCTCACTGTTTTACTTTTTCCTCTGATTGTTATTCTGACCCGGGCGCTGAGGTCTCTGCTGAGAGTTAGGTCTCTGCTGAGCGTTGGGTCTTTGCTGGGGATTGGGTCTCTGCTGAGGATTGGGTCTCTGCTGAGGATTGGGTCTCTGCTGAGGATTGGGTCTCTGCTGAGGATTAGGTCTCTGCTGAGGATTGGGTCTCTGCTGGGGATTAGGTCTCTGCTGGGGATTGGGTCTCTGCTGAGCGTTGGGTCTCTGCTGAGCGTTTGAACGACCGTTCTGACGCTGCTGATTCTGAGGTACTCTCTGCGCATTGCCAGCCTGAGCATAGGGATCAAAATCCATTACAGGCAACTTCTGTGCAGGTGCATTCTGCTCAGAAGTCTGAGTCTCATTCTGTGATGCATTTTCCTCTTTAATAACCTTTTCAACTGCTTCGGAAACTGCCTTTCTCAGCTTTTCGTCCTTGATTTTGCTTTCCCTGGTCTTTACCGTATTCTCGGTGACAACCTGCTGAGGATAAATAGCTTCTGCGGTCTGCTGCTCTTCTTCTTTTTCCTCTGCAGCTGCGCTCTTTGCTTTCTTTTCAGTCTCAGCCTCTTCTGCTTTCGGTTTCTTTGCCTCAGGCAGTGCCTGCTGCTCTATCTCAGCTTCCATAGCCGCAACCGTTGCAGCGGCAGAAGCAGCCTTTGCCTTGCTGTTCTTGAGCTTTTTGCTCTCGCCCTTTTCTTCGGTCTCCTTGCTCTTATCCGTGTAGGTTATCTGATATCTTCTGTCTCTGATTGCAGCATCAACCTCACCGAACACTTCTATGGTGACCTCTCTGGTTTTCAGGAATACAATCCATACACAAAGATAGAGAATGGGAGCGATACAGAGGCTGAGAAGGTCGCACAATGCGCCTGTAAAGAACTCGTCTCCGATTTCACCTATCCAGAACCTTGCAACGATGTACATTATCGGAGTCAGCGCTGTGAAAACAATTCCCACAATTGCAAGATTCCTCAGAGATCTGATATATACTCTGCGAATCATATTTCTGGAAATTATATTGATTATGAAACTGCATGCCAGTATGGACATAAAGGTCACAACCATATAGACCGTATAAAACGCCAGTATACCAAAGGGAACACTGCTGCTGTTCAAAATACAGTACATCGCTCTGTAAATAATGTAATAGCACAGCAGCACATCATAGGCAAGTCGGCAATAGCCGATGATTATCAGCGGTTTTTCTCTGATTATCGGAATGCTGGAGCCGCATTCAAGGAAGTATGCATAAAACACCACCACAACGAACATCAGACTTACAATCAGGTCGATTGAAATCAGTGTTGCCGTAAGAGAACTCATTGCAGCTCCGCTTTTGCCTGTAAGCTTCATTACGTCCGCAATCGCTCTGATAACGCCGTACAGAATTACACCTATTACATATATCGAACTTCGCTTAAGGCAGCTTGTCAGAAAGACTTTTCCGTCAAGTCCAACCTGTCTGTTGTTTTTCATAAGGTCACGCCTCGCCTTTCTTCTTTTTCCGACCTGAAACGATGGTCTCTATTGTTACTTCTTCCGATATATCAATCGTGTCAATATCTTCAAAGGATGAAGCAGGAGAATTGACTGAACGGTTGTATGGATCTTCCTTCTTTCTCTGCACCTCTACAACAACCGCTTTTTTCTCTTTCTCCCGTTCCCTGTCGCTTTCCTCAATCCTGTCAACCATGCTCAAAAGCTGTTCACTGAGCTTTAAGTTGCTTTCTTCTGTTCCGGTGACTGTTTCTTCGCCGTCACCGTCAGGCATTGCAGTCTCTTCCTCCATCTCTTCCTCCACGATTTCAACCAGGGTGGAGTAAACAGGCCCCAACGCCTTCTGCATTGCAGGAAAGGTCATCGGGTCAGGCTTTTCATCCTTGCCTGTCATCTTTGTCTTTGACTTGTGAGCGTACCGCTGCTCAAGAACACTTGCCAGAAGATGTGCGGGAGTATGAGAAGAAGCATTTCTGAGAGCCGAATCCTTTTTGTTCCTGCTGTCTGCCATCATACACCCCTGCTTTCTGTAATAATATAATCTCCATGTACATATCAATAGCGTGTACACAGTCAGCATTTTGTCTGCACCATGAGAATATTATTATACCATATATAGATTTGATGTCAATTATTTAGCATAAAATAAGCATTTTGAGGTGCCTGCCATGATGAATTATCTGTTTCCGCTCTTCATTCTGCTGTCTGTCCTGTTTTCAGTGTTCAACGGCAGCGCCGACGCTACCGCATCGGCATTGCTTGAAGGCGGATATGAAGCTATCACCCTTTCTCTTACCCTGATGGGCGGAATGTGCCTCTGGGGAGGGCTTATGAATATAGCACGTTCAAGCGGTCTGACCGGAATCATATCAGGGCTTCTTTCTCCCGTTCTCTGCCGCCTTATGCCATCCCTCAAAAGCAACCGCACCGCCCGAGAGCACGTTTCAATGAATGTTGTCTCAAACCTTCTGGGGCTCGGAAACGCAGCTACACCTCTTGGAATAATGGCAATGCAGGAGCTGAACAGACGCCCCACGACAGACAAAGCAAGCGCAGATATGATAACGTTTGTCGTTCTCAACACCGCGTCAATTCAGCTTATTCCCAGCACCCTTGCCCTGCTGAGAAGTCAGGCAGGCTCCCTATCTCCCCTTGAAATTCTGCCCTGCGTATGGATTTCATCCATCGCATCGGTAACTGTTGGGCTTTTGATCTGTAAAGCATTTTCCCTTGAAAGGAGAAAAACGCATAAATGGGCAGTTATTTCTTACTTGCCACCGCAGCACTGATACTGATTTTCGCGCTTATCAAGCGCGCCCCTATATTTGACCTGTTTCTGGAGGGTGCCAAAGAAGGCATAGAAAACACCTTTTCCATTATCCCGGCACTTGTCGGACTGGTAGTCTGTATCGCAATGCTGCGCTCTTCGGGGGCAATCGACAGCCTTTCTTCTTTTATCTCTCCCGCGTCAAGCCTGATTGGCATCCCCGCGGATGTACTGCCTCTTGCCCTGCTGCGCCCTGTTTCAGGAAGCGGTGCTCTTGCGGTTATTCAGGATATATTTACCCGATGTGGACCCGACAGCTACGCAGGGCGTGTTGCCTCCGTTATGATGGGCTCAACAGAAACCACATTTTACACCATTGCAGTCTATTACGGCAGCGTCGGTGTAAAGCGCACGGGAGTCACCCTTCCTGCTGCTCTGGCGGCAGATCTGACGGGAATGATAATGTCTGCCCTTACTGTTTCTATTTTTCTGTAATATACAAAAACTCCGTCCTTTGCAAAAGGACGGAGTTTAAAATTATATTAATATGCCTTACCCCAGCATACCATGTGCTTTGCTTCCTTGCCGCAGCATACGCACTTGTCAGAGATTGTTCTCTGGTCGTGAGGAATACATCTGGAACCGACACCTGTTACTTCCTTGACCTTATCCTCGCAAGCCTCATCGCCGCACCACATTGCCTTGATAAAGCCATCGCCCTTTTCTTCAAGAGCCTTATTTATCTCATCAATTGTCTCGCAGGAATATGTTCTGTTGTTCATATTCTCAAGAGCCTTATTGTACATTCCTTCACGAGCTTCCTCAAGCTTTGCAGAAACTGTTTCTTCAAGCTTATCA
>JAZUPA010000051.1:0-7991 GCA_045604945.1 Acutalibacteraceae bacterium | reverse complement strand
ATGTTATGGTCTCTGCTTGAATTTTGACCACCTCATCCGACTTTTGCTTACGCAAAACCCACCTTCTCCTCAAGGAGAAGGCAAAACAAAGCAGGGACTAATGTTTCTGATTTTATGTCTAAACACACTTTTTCGACAAGCTGGAGCCGCTGCAAATGCAGCGGCATTTCTTTATTGCATCATTCTCCTTCAGAGAATTTCTGTCTGCTGTTGAGCAATGCAAATATCAATGCGGTTATACCCCCCGATGCTGCAATGATCAACAGATCTATCGGCGCTAAAACTATGCCGGATATGCTGTCAAAAATAAACCCTGTGCCAAAGCTGTACAGATGTCCGTTGAGCAGAATCATTTCGCCGATATACATAAGGAGCGTCATCACGCAAGCGGCAATCGACGGAATCAGAATTGAAAGCAGCTTCCTTTTTCCCAAAAGGAATGACCCTGCAAACACCCCGGCAGTTACACCCAGAAGAACAAAGAATACCGTCATCAATGCCGCCGATAACGGAGACACCTGAATGCTTCCGTCTCTCCAGAACGCCGTGAAGCAGGCGAGGATACAGAGACCAAGGAACGCGAGTGAACAACACGATTGTAAAACCAAAGACTTAAGGCGGCTTTTTTCTCCTGTCCTGACCATCTGACCAAAGCCATACAGAGCGTTCAGGATGGTAACAATCAGAACAACCGAAATAATGTAAAAATGCAGTTTGAATGCAGGATTATAGTCCCCCATAAGAATCTCAACTGCTGTCTGGGTCTTGTATTCGGTTACGGTTTCTCCCCATCCTCCCTGCGGCACATAACACATATACATCTGCCAGTCTTCAAGCTTTGTAACGGTTTCAGCTGTTGATACGACAACCTTTTGCTCAAACAGTAATTCTGCCGCGAAGAAAACACCTGTTGCCGCTAAAGCACCGCCTGCAAGGGCATATTTCCTTAAAAATCTGATGCACAAAGGCATCAGGAGTACGCCAATAATAACCGCAATGCTTATTGGAGTGTACGGAATAATGTACTTCGGATAGTTTTCTTTCAGTACAGTTCCGCTGACAATCATGTCGTAAATTACCCTGATTCCCATTGACAAAGGATAATACGAGGCAATCAATGCACCAAGGCATGAAAGCAGGTAATATCTGCTAAAAGATTTGCTTTTCATATTCCATCTCCTTTCAGCATGCTTCTGTTACCGTTTTTAACATCTCAGTACACTACGTCTCCGTCCCAGATGTAACATTCAACATAAAACAGGAGCCAGCCATCGGTTGTCTCAAGGGTGATAATGTCAAGATATTCCTCGGAGCCGTCTTCCATTTCTATATCAACGGATGTAATCAGCATATCTTCAAGATTGCCCAGACCAAGAATCTTGCCCGTCAGCTCAATCATTGCCTCAGCATCTTCCTCATCCTTCATGCTCTCGGTTTCGTCAACTGTCCAATTCTTTACTTTTTCTCCTGCGTAGCCTTTGAAGTAATCGTCATACTCCATGACCTGCATTTCTCTGAAGGAATCGTATTCTGCCTTTTTTTCCTCGTCATAGTAGTCTATGGTCAGAAATGCCTTGCACGCCTCTTCGTCCATAAGAGCCATTATTGCATCCTTGTCGTTGTTTTCTACCGCATCGATATATTTCTCAATGACCGCTTCGTTTGTTTTCTCGTATCTGTCCGAATCAAAGCGGATTCCTCCTGCAAGGTAGGCGATTACAACCGACTGCAGCGCCACAACAAGCAGTAGGAAGATACACAGTATCAGCAGCAGCACATTAACCTTGCTTTTTCTGACCTTTACATTCTCATTTCTTTCGTTTTCCACTTTCATATCCTCCTCACATTTTCTGTATAAATATACATTATTTATTATAATTCATATACATTGCGATGTCAATTCTTCCGTTCCGCTTGTTAAAAAGTTCACAAAAAATGAAGTAAAATCATGTTAATTATAGTAGTAATTTTCTGGATTATGCATTAAAATGTCCGTCCTGGTATTGAAAGAGCGTAAATAATGTAGTAAAATCATAATATATGCGCAGGGAGTATATATTATGGAAAGTATTTACTTTCTTGCGTACTCTTTAAGAGAGGAAGAAGCGTATGTCAAAGACAAAAACATCTGCGGCAGACCTGACGGTCGAAGAGCAGCTGAGTTTCCCGAAAAGACCTTTCAAGACCTTCGGCGGAGTTCATGTGCCTCACCGCAAGAACACCGCATTTTTTGAAACCGAAGCACTTCCTACCCCTGAAAAGGTAATTATCCCCATGCAGATGCATATAGGCGCACCCTGCGAGCCCTGCGTCAAGGTCGGCGACAAGGTGCGCATCGGTCAGCCCATCGGCGAAAGCAGTGCCTTTGTCTCTGCTCCCATTCATGCATCCGTTGCAGGCACAGTAAAGGCTATCGGCGATATCCTCATGCCCACGGGCGTAAGATGCAAGACTGTTGAGATAGTCACCGAGGGCGAAGAACAGATCCTGTGGGAGGGAATAAAGCCCCCAACAGTCACAAATCAGAAGGAGCTTGTTGCGGCAGTACGCGCATCGGGACTTGTCGGTCTCGGCGGCGCAGGCTTTCCTGTCAGCGTAAAGCTCTCCATCGGCGACAAGAAGGTTGACACCATCGTTATCAACGGCGCAGAGTGCGAGCCCTATCTCACCGCAGATATGCGCGAGATGCTGGAAAACACCCGTGACGTTATCGACGGCATCGGCATCCTTCGAAAGTTCTATCCCGATGTTACCCGCGTAATCATCGGCGTTGAGTCAAACAAGCCCACCGCCATTGAGTGCCTGTCCCGTATTGCCGAGGAAGATGACCCCAACGATATCGTCCGCGTGCTCAAGCTGAAGGCAAGCTATCCCCAGGGCGCTGAAAAGGTGCTTATTCAGGCATGCACCGGCAGAAGAGTTCCCAAGGGCAAGCTGCCTCTTGATGTGGGCTGCATCGTTATGAACATAACCTCCGTTGCGTTCCTCGCACGGTACATCAAAACAGGTATCCCCCTTATCTCAAAGCGCGTGACCGTTGACGGCTCCTCTGTTCTTACTCCCAAGAACGTGCAAGCTCCCATCGGTACCCCCATCGGCGACCTGCTGAAGTTCTGCGGCGGCTACAAGGAAGCTCCCAGAAAGATTCTCATGGGCGGTCCCATGATGGGCAACGCCCTCTATGATACCAACATGCCCATTATAAAGCAGACTAACGGACTTCTGGCTCTTGCCGGCAAAGATGTCAGCGAGCAGACCGAGACCGAATGTATCCGCTGCGGCAGATGTGTCTCCGCCTGTCCCATGAGACTGCAGGCTACAAGCATCGAGCGCGCAGTAAGGTCCGGCGACTGCGAGGAGCTTGAGCGCCTGAGCGTAAATTCCTGCATGGAATGCGGCTGCTGCGCATTCTCCTGCCCTGCAAAGCGTCCGCTGGTTCAGTATATGCGTCTCGGTAAGACCATGCTGAGAAACAACGCAAAAAAGTAAAGGAGGACAAGAAAGGTGAACAATAATGTTGACAACCGCGTCAGCGAGGAAATAAATGCCGCTCACAAGCTGCTTGTCACTCCCTCGCCGCACTTCAAGAGCGAATCCACGACCCCTGAGATCATGCAGGATGTCGTTATCGCACTTATCCCTGCTGCAATCGTCTCCTGCGTCTACTTCGGCTGGCGCAGTGCGCTGACCATTGCGGTGTGTATCATAACCTGCGTACTGTCTGAATTCATCTGCCGCAAGGTAATGAAGAGAAGACAGACCATCGGCGACTGGTCTGCAGTTGTTACAGGTATGCTCCTTGCATTCTGTCTGCCTGCAACCATCAATCCCCTCTATGCTGCTTTCGGCTCAATCGTTGCAATAGTTGTTGTAAAGCAGATGTTCGGCGGCATCGGCATGAATTTTGCAAACCCCGCCGCAACTGCTCGAATCGTGCTTATGCTCAGCTTCGGCACTGCAATGACAACCTATGTGAACCCCTTCTACTATCTCAACGATGAGATCGATGCTGTCAGCTCTGCTACTCCCCTTGCCGCAATGCAGGAGGGTGCTGCACCTGACATCATGTCCCTGCTCTTCGGCAACACCGCAGGCTGCCTCGGCGAGACCTGTGCTGCTGCACTTATCCTCGGCGGACTGTTCCTTATCTTCCGCGGAGTAATCAAGCCCACCATCCCCCTCTTCTTCATCGGCACTGTTGCCGTTATCGCATTCTTCGTGGGCTTCGGCAAGGGCTACAACCTTGAGGACAGCGTGCTTTACATGCTTTCCCATCTGCTCTCAGGCGGTCTTATGCTCGGTGCTATCTTCATGGCAACCGACTATACCACCTCCCCCATCACCCATGTCGGAAAGATCGTGTTCGCTATCGGCTGCGGTCTGCTGACCATGGCAATCCGTCTGCTGGCATCCATGCCCGAGGGCGTTTCCTTTGCTATCCTTCTTATGAACATTCTCGTTCCCCATATTGAAAAGCTCACCACTCCCAAGCCCTTCGGCGAGGAGAAGAGCAAGAAAAAGGAGGGAGCTGCTGCATGAAAAAGATGAATTTCAAGGAAGTCGGTATTCCCACTATCGTGCTTTTCTGCATCTGTCTGGTGGTTGCAGGCGCTCTGGCTGTCACCAACGAGCTTACCAAGGACAAAATCGCGCAGAATCTTCTGCAGACTGAAATCGAGGCTCGTCAGGCAGTGCTGCCCGGCACCGAATATGAGCTCCTCAGCGAAGAAAACGGCGTTTCAGTTTACGCTGTTCTCGTTTCCGAAGCACCTGCGGTCAGCGGCACGGATGCTGCATCCGATTCCGATATGTACAGAGTCTGGACAGGAATCCCCTCCGAAATTCCCGTTTCCGACTCCGACGCCGTTTCTGATACCGATGCCGTTTCCGGCAGCGATATTTCCAAAACAGACATTGACAGCATCACCTCAGAGACGGATATGGTCTCAGAGACCGATATTATCCCCGAGGGCGCAAAGTACCTCATCGGTTACGTTGCCACCTCCGGCGGAAAGGGCTACGGCGGCGATGTTCAGATCATGGTCGGCATTGACCTCAACCTCGCAGTCACAGGGGTCAGAATCGTATCCCACAGTGAAACCCCGGGCTTCGGCGGCAACTGTGAGAACCCCGACTGGCTCGCACAGTTTGAGGGTATGAGCGGTACTCTTGCAATCGAAAAGGACAAGGGCGAAGTTGACGCTCTTTCCGGCTCCACAATAACCAGCCGCGCGGTAACCTCTGCAATCAACAAGGCTATCAGTCAGGTTACCGAAATTGAAGGGAGGCTGAACGTACAATGAGCAGAAAATCTGTATCAATAGGCTCAGGCAGCGCTCCTGAGCAGAATGAAAACACTTCGGCTGTTACCCCGGCTGAAAAGGTCGAAGCACCCAAGGTTGCTCCTGCAGCCCCTGCTGCTGAAACAAAAAAGCCCGAGGCTCCCAAGCCTGCTGCACCTGCTGCAAAACCTGCACCTGCCGCAAAACCCAATCTTCCTGCTCCTGAGCGTCCCAAGCTCGCTCCCGAGGTAATCGAGGAGCCCGAGGAAGAAAAGAAGGGTTTCCTGGCAGCTCTCAAGAACGGTGTCCTTACCGAAAACCCCGTTCTCAGACTCGTTCTCGGCACCTGCCCCACCCTTGCTGTTACCACCTCTGTGGAAAACGCGCTGGGCATGGGCGTTGCAGCTACCATCGTTCTTATCTGCTCCAACGCAGTTATCTCCATGCTGAGAAAGGTCATTCCCGACAAGGTTAGAATCCCTGCATTCATCACTGTTATCGCAGGCTTCGTTTCCGTTGTGCAGATGCTTGTAAAGGCATTTGTTCCCGCTCTTGACAAGTCTCTCGGACTTTTCCTTCCCCTTATCGTTGTTAACTGCATCATCCTCGGCAGAGCTGAGATGTTTGCTTCCAAAAACAAGGTCGTACCTTCCATTATCGACGGTCTGACCATGGGCATCGGCTTCACTTCGGCACTTTTCTGCATGGGCGCTATCCGTGAGATTTTCGGCAGCGGCTCATTCCTGGGTCTCTCCATTCCCATCCTCAGCGAAAGCCCCATTCTTATCTTCATCCTTCCCGCAGGCGGTTTCTTTGTCTTCGGCATGCTCATTGCCCTTGCAAACAAGATAAGCGTCAAGAAGGGTCTTACTGTTGTCAATGATCCCTGCGGCTCCTGTCCTGCCGCAATGTCCTGCTCCAAGAGAGCGGAAGGAGGCTGCTCCAAATGACATTCAAGCTGATTTTAGGCGTATTCATCGCCTCTATTCTTACAGAGAACTTCGTTCTTGCAAAGTTCCTCGGAATCTGCCCCTTCCTGGGCGTTTCCAAAAAGCTCAACACAGCAGTGGGCATGAGTGCTGCGGTTATCTTCGTCATGGCTGTTGCCACCGCCGTTACCTACCCCATCTATGAGCTGGTTCTTGTTCCCAACGGTCTCGCATATCTCCAGACCATCGTATTCATTCTGGTAATTGCTGCTCTTGTACAGCTCTTTGAGGTCTTCCTCAAGAAGTACATCCCCGCACTCTATCAGTCCCTTGGCGTTTATCTGCCCCTTATCACAACCAACTGCGCCGTTCTCGGTGTTGCTACCCTGGTTGTCGGCAAGTTCGGCGCAGAGTCCGGTATGGCTTATTCCTTCGGAGAGGGCTACATTGCAGCTCTTGTAAACTCCGTCGGTGCAGGCGTCGGCTTCCTTGTTGCCATGGTACTCTTTGCAGGCGTCCGCGGCAGACTTGAATCCGCTGATATTCCCGAATCACTCAAGGGTCTTCCCATTACTCTCGTTGCCGCTTCGATCGTTTCCCTCAGCTTCACAGGCTTCTCGGGAATCGTCGAAGGTCTGGGTCTTGTTTAATGGAGGTGCGTAATATATGAATGGAATATTACTCGCTGTAATTCTTGTTGCCGCTATCGGCGTCATTGCCGGTGTCGGACTTTCCATTGCATCCGTTCTTATGGCTGTGCCCAAGGACGAGAAGGCTGAGGCAATCCTCGAAAAGCTCCCCGGTGCAAACTGCGGTGCCTGCGGATATTCAGGCTGCTCGGGCTATGCTGCTGCTCTGGCCAAGGGCGAAGCACAGAACGGTCTCTGCTCTCCCGGCGGCTCAAAGGCAGTGAAGGAAATCGCTGCTCTGCTGGGTGAGGAGGCAGGCGAAGTCCAGCGTAAGACTGCGCTGGTTCACTGTATCGGCACCTATGACAATACCTCAAACAAGATGGAATATCTGGGTGTTGATTCCTGTGCTGCTGCCAATCAGATGTTCGGCGGCGTAGGCAGCTGTCTTTACGGCTGCATGGGCATCGGCGACTGTGTTGCTGCCTGCGACTACGGTGCAATCACCATCTGCAACGGTGTTGCTCATATCGACCCCACCCTCTGCAAGGGCTGCTCCAAGTGCGTTAAGGCTTGCCCCAAGGGACTTATCACCTTTGAGCCCCTCAAGCCCATCGCTGTTGTAAGATGCAGAAACTGCGACAAGGGCAACCTTACAAACAAGGTCTGCAAGGTCGGCTGCATCGGCTGCATGAAGTGCGTCAAGGTCTGTGAGACAAAGGCTATCTCCATTGATAACTTCGTCGCTCACGTTGACCCCGAAAAATGCACCGGCTGCGGAGCATGTGTTGAAACCTGCCCCAGAGGCTGCGTCACACTGCTTACAAGCACTGTTGAGCTTTGATCTGATAATGGAAAGGGACTGCGCAACGCGCAGTCCCTTGATTTATTCATCAATTTTCAGCAGCTCGTCATAGCTCCTGCCCAACACCTTAGATAGTGCTATCAATTCAACATCGGTAACAAACCTTTTACCGCATTCAATTCTCTGAACTGCGTTTTTATCCACATCCAGTCCCTGAAGCTGCAGTCTGTCTGCAAGCTCACGCTGAGATATTCCAATTTCCTTTCGGTATACTGCGATATTCACTCCGCAGAAATTATTTCTTCCGTCTTTGGCTTTGTTTATAAACACAGTATCACCCCACATT
>JAZUPA010000050.1:0-14800 GCA_045604945.1 Acutalibacteraceae bacterium | reverse complement strand
CATGCTCCTGTCAACAGTGATTGCACCGTTTGCTGTTTCAAGCTTTGGCAGAAGGGTAGCCAGTGCAACAGAATCCCTCAGGCAGAAAACGCCGTCAACCGGGAGTTCGTTTCCGCTGAGAAGTGCGACAGCCGAAACTCTCTTTTCTCCTAAGATTCCCTTTGCCTTGTCTTCCATTATGCGTACGTTTTCGGGAAGAGTGCCGATATTTTTATAAATGGGGAAATAGTAAACAGTTTCCGCAAGGTCTGCAAGATATTTTACCTCATGCTCAAAACGGGCATTGTTGCATATGACCGCAATGGTTTTACCCTTGTACAGCGCTCCGTCGCAGGTAGCGCAGTAGGAAACACCCATACCGACCTTTTCCTGCTCTCCCGGCAGTGTGCCTGTGTTTGCAACACCTGTTGCGAGAATCAGAGCCTTTGCTTCATAAAAGTCACTGCCGGCCATGATTGCATAATGGCTGCCCATGGGCATTATAGAGTTTACCATCTGCTCTATAATTTCAAGTCCCATTGCCTGAGCCTGGTTTTTAAAGGCATCGTTAAGCACTTTGCCGCTGACATCGGCAAAGCCGGGGTAGTTTGAAATCCGCTCGGCTTTTGATACCTTGTCGCTCAAGTTTTTACTGCCCAGCCATATAAAATTCTTGTTATGGATTCTGAGATTGAGTGCGGCAGAAAGTCCCGCAGGGCCTGTGCCGATTATTGCTGCATCGTAAATCATAATTAAACTCCTTTTTTGAAAAGATCGGGCAGTGCCGCCCGACCTTTCTGCTTTATGGAAAAATCAGCCGTAGTAATGCTCTCCGATCTTCTCCATGACTTCGTCTCTGTCCATAAGACCTACAACACGCTCAAGTATCTCGCCGTCTTTTACAAAGAATACTGTGGGAACAGCATCGATGTTGTTGTCGGCACCCAGCTTCGGGAAGAAGGTGGTATTTACCTTGAGAATGTTGACAAAGGGCAGTTCACAGGCTATATCCTCAAGAATTTTGGAAAGTACCTTGCAGGGACCGCAGGTCTCGGAGTAGAAGTCAACAAGGGTAAAGCCCTCGGAGAGAATCTGTTCGTAGTTTTCGTAGTTTGCGTATTCTATCATAGTAATTTCTCCTTGATTATATCATAAGCATAGCTTTCAAGCAAATCATAATAATATTCCGAGCACACCTGTCTTGCGTATGCTCCGTATGTATAGTCGGTGAGCTGTTCAGAAGGGATAAATTCCTCTTCTTTCATCTTTCTCAGTGCCCCGTGATAGTCTTCTTCCGTGGGGGATTTGCCATCTCTGAGAAGAAGCTCATAGCCTATGGCTGAATTGGAAATATCGATTTCGCTGAGATCGGAAAACCAGTCTATATAGTCCTGTGCTGAAGGCAATCCAAGGATTTCTTCCGCCTGCTCGTCGGTCATTTCGTCAAGGGGCAGACCGTTGAGCACCCACATATCACGGACAATTTTTTCGCCCTGAGCGCGGACGGCGAGCCGCTCGTCCTCGTTTACATCTATTTTGCTGTTTTCGAGAACGCAGCCCTTGATATGGTCCGCCGCCATTGCTGCCTGCTGCTTGATGTGCTCTTCAAGCTGAGCGTTTATGTACCATTCTTCAAGCTCCTTCATGGTGTGGACGGTCTGAAGGTTGGCAGAAAGGAATTCATCATTAAGCTCAGGCAGCTGAGTTCTTTCGATTTTAAGAACTTTTATATGTACAGAAACACCGTCAGCGGTAATGTCTTTTTCTTCGCCAGCTGCCATGCTGAGAAGCTCTGCTTCTATTTCACGGCTGTACAGGTTCTTTCCGACATTCAGTTTTACGCTGTCTTTATTGTATTTGCCCTTTTCCGAGCGGCAGGCAATAGTTACGATGTCCCCTGCGGCGACCTCATCGGCAGGTGTCAGGTATGCGTGTTTTTTGCGCAGTGACAGCATACCTTCTTCAATCTGCTCGCGGTCTGCTTCAAAGGGTGTGCAGAATTTGGAAATATCCGCCTGCTTATAATCCCACAGGGATATTACTCTTGTGAGGAAGGGTCTGCTCATTCGATGCCCTCCTTGAGCTTGCGAAGGGCAAGTGCTTCAAGCTCGTTCAAGCAGTAGTCGCCGTAGTTGTCGAGAATGAAGCCGAATACCGTGCGCTCACTGCGCACCTCCTCTTCGGACTTTCCGTTTGCATTCATGCAGCGGCTGATATAATTATCGTAATCATCCTCTGTATAAAGCTTTCCTGCACGCTCGAGCATGACCTGACCGAGCACGGCGGCTTTCAGGGTGTATTCTCCCGATACTTCCATGCTCTTTAGTATATCTTCCTTTGAGAAGGAGAATATGCTCAAGAATTCCTCATCGGTGACATCATCGAGCTCCCGTCCGCCGAATACGGAATGTTTACCGAATTCGGAAACCATTCGCTCACGGGCAGCCCTGAGTTCTTCTTCGTCAATGTCAAATTTGCATTCCTCAAATACAACGCGTGAAAGGTAAGTGAATGCTTCGTCAAGGGGCTCTTCCAGTTCAACATCAAACTGCTTTCCCCTGCAGTAGGCGAAAATATCCTCTGCTGTCTTTATGTTGGGATCACCGCAGCGAAGGGCGAGCTCATCGGTGATTTCGGGAAGAACTTCACGTTTTGCGCTTTCAACGGTAACCGAAACTTCCTGCTCATTTACAGTTACAGTGCCGCTCTGACCGACCTTCCAGCCTGTGATCTGATCTTCAAGCTCACGACTGAAAAGTCCCATGCCTATGCGGATGGTAACGCTGTTTTTATTAAAGCGGGGAAGGGCAGAACTGCAGGATATGGTGGCCATATCGTTTTTCTGAACATCTGAAGCTTCACGGCAGACAGCAAAGCGTCTGCGGAAATTGAGAAGATCACGCTCATAAAGGTTCTGATCAACCTTGAGAGGGATTTTAAACTGAGATACATCCGTCTGCTTCGGGTCATATTCCTTTATAAGTTTTGATTTGAAAATTAAAGCCTGTGACATATATATGCCTCCTGTTATTGGTTATCAGACAGCCAGGAGCTGAGCGAAAAGCTGGCTGCTTTCTGCAACCTCGTCATAGCTGCCGCTGGCTTCAATTACGCCGTCGTTAAGGACAACAATGTGGTCTGCCCGGCGGATAAGCTCCATGTCGTGGCTGACCATGACAACGGTCTTTCCTTCCATGACGTTATTGATGCCTTCAAGTACCTCTGCTTCGCTTACAACGTCAATGCCGCTGGTGGCTTCGTCCATGATGAGGTACTGGGGTTTCTTGAGTATCATTCTGGCGATGGCAAGTCTCTGCAGCTCGCCGCCTGAAAGCTTGCTGTCAAGCTGGCTGACTTCTGCATCAAAGCCCTCTTCCTTTTCCATGATGAAATCATAAGCACAGGCAAGGGATGCGGCGCTCTTGATTTCTTCATCACTGCATTCTCTGTCGATGCCGTAGCAGATGTTTTCTTTCAGACTTCCCTTTACGGTCTGGTTATTCTGAGAGAGATAGCCCAGTGCATCACGCCACTGACGGAGGTTTACGTCCTTTATATCGTCCTCGCCCAGACGGATAGCGCCTGCGGAGGGCTCGTCAAAGCGTTCAAGAAGCTTGATTATCGTGGACTTTCCGCTTCCGTTTTCACCGACGATGGCGGTTACCTTGCCGTTGGGGATAGTAAAGCTTACGCCCTTGAGCACATCGACGCCCTCTTCGTAAGCAAAGGTAACATTGTCAAATACAATATCCTTTGATTCCTCTGAGACGTCGATTCCGCCCTCAAGATTTTCGTCCTTTATTTCAGAAAGTCTTGCAATGGTGGTGCAGGCGCCGTGGGACAGCTTCATATTCTGCCATACTGCATTTATCATAAAGGTGTTGCCCATGAACAGAATGAAATAGTTGTACAGATTTATCATCTGACCCATCTTCATGGTGCCGTTGCGGACAAGAATTGAAGCAACAACCAGAAGAATTATCTGATTTACATACATGGACAGCGTACCGAGAGGTGCGGAGAAAATGAAGCGGTTGAGCCTTCGGATATCTGCCTTATACTTGTCGTTGTTTGCCTTTACGCCCTTTTCGTATTCTTCGTCCTCCATGCTGCTTGTCTTGATGTGCAGCAGGTTGGGCAGACGCTCACCGAAGAAGTTGGTGATGGCGGCAAAGGCTGAATTGGTTATGCGTTCCATGGAATACTGCAGTCTTCCGCAGATGTAGGAGGTGAGTATGGTCATGGGGATTGCGGTGAGCATTATAAGTGCCAGCTCGTCATAAAGACGGTACATCTTTATGAAGTTTGTGTAGATGCCGTAGATAATGGACCAGAACTGTATAATGCAGGCTACCGCTGCATATGCGCCTGTGGTGTCCTGTGTGACACGGGAAACAAAGCGCTGGGGGTCTTCCTTGTTGTATACGGACATAGGAAGGTGAATGAGCTTGCGCCATACGGTGTGACGGACATTTCGGGTGGTTATGGCTGCACTGAGCTCATTAAGACCGCCCTGCATGGCTTCAACGATTCCTGTGGTGATGGACAGGACAACAAAGCCCAGCAGGAATCCGCCCTGCTCAATAGCGCCTGTCTGCACTGCGGTAAGGTAAGGCACCATCTGAGACTGCACTTCCTTTATTGCAAAGGAGGAGAGGAATACCAGCAGGAGCCAGAACCAGGGGAGTTTTACCTTTGTATAGAACTTCAGCAGGGATTTCCAGGAGGTGTAGTTTTCTTTGGTTTTCTTTGTGCGCTTGGTTGTTTTCATGTTTACTCCTCCTTCCTTATTCCTGCATGAGCTGAGTATAGAACTCATTCTCGTTCATAAGCTCGCTGTGAGTGCCTTCGACGGCAGAATGTTCCTTGCTGAGCACAACAATGTGGTCTGCATTGCGGACAATTCTCGGCTGGTGTGCGATCATTATAATTGTGATCTTGTGCTGCAGAGCGTCGATTGCATCGGCAACCTCCTCAGCAGAAAGAATATCAAGGCTTGCGGTGGGTTCGTCCAGAATGAGATATTCTGTCTTCATGAGAATTGCTCTTGCGATGGAGATCTTCTGTCTCTGCCCCCCTGAGAGCTTTGAGCCGAACTGACCGACCTGATGCTCAAGTTTGTCGGGACAGCTTTCGATGAACTCGTCGATAAATACAAGCCTTGCAGCTTCCATTATCTCCTCGTCGCTGACCTCTCTCTTGATGCCGTAGAGAATATTCTCACGGATAGTACCTGAGATCATGGGGGCGTTCTGAGGAACGAAGGCTATTTTTGAACGCCATTCCTTAAGGCTGTAATCCTTAAGCTCGCTGCCGCAGAGAAGGATACGTCCCTCATCGGGATCGTAAACTCGCTCAAGGAGCTTCAAGACAGTAGACTTTCCTGCGCCGCTGTAACCGACAAGGGCAGTTGTCTTGCTTTTGGGGATAGTGAAGGAAACCTCATCGAGAGCCTTTGTTTCGTCATAGCTGAAGGAAACATTGTCAAATACAATGTCGCCTGACTCGACAGCTTCCTTTACATATGGCTCAATGCCCTCTTCCTTTTCATAGAGAACATCAGTGACCTTGTTGAGCTGTCCCTGAATGGACTTTGTCTGTTCCCACAGACCGCCAAGACTGCCAACAAAGGTGATGAGCGTACCTGAATAGATATAGAATGTATACCAGCCTGCAGGGGTAAGGGTGCTGTCCTGCAGCATTCTTACACCCATCAGGATTATTGCTATTTCAGGGAGCATGCCGAAAATTGTACCCACTATCTGCTTTGCAATGTCAAGCCAGATAGTGTTGCGCTGGGCTGCGTAGCAGTCATCAATTACCTTCTTGCCGCGCCGGGTCTCAAAGCTCTGACGGTTGAATGCCTTTACAACGTGGAGACTTGCAACCAGCTCGCTGAGGTAGTTTGTAAGGTCGGACATCTTGAATTTTGCCGCGTTCTGGAATTTAAGGTTCAGTCTGCCCATCACAAAGGAAATAAGCAGTGAAAGCGGCACGAATGCAAGCATTATCACAGCAGCACGCATACTGATATCACTCATTTCACCTATGGTGAGAATCAGCATGTATATCTGAAATGCAATACCCAGAATTATATCCATTACGAAGCTGTTGAGAGCCTCGGTATCGGTGGTGATACGGCTGAGGAGAGTATTTGAAGACACCTTGTCATAGTAGCTGGGCTTCATGCGCAGTATTCTGCGCCAGAGTACGTTTCTCAGGTTGCGGTTTGTTTTCGCTCTGAAAACGTGGTTTACATAGAGAATTATCTGGCTTGCAACTGTCAGTGCCAGCTCACAGCCGATGAACATTGAGACGCTTTCAACACTTGCATCGCCGGTAAAGAAGTTTGCATTTACCTGGGGAATATACACCGCAAAGTGTGAATAAGCCGCTGACAGTGCGATGTACAGAAGCAATGTAGGATAAGGAACTTTTGCGTTTAAGAATGTGTGGAAGAATCTCCGCCACATTCCCTTGTGACGCACCTTTGACTGGGTCGTGTCACCGCTTCGCACACTGGCGGTATTTGTTTTTGCTTTTCGGTTAAGCATCTTTCCGAATCGGTTTATTTTTACCTTTCCCATTTTGAATTCCTCGCTCGGTTATGATTTTTGGTTTACCAGCCACGGGCTTTTTTGATTTTTGTTATATAGCGGTAGACGGTCTGTTCTGAAATTCCGAGTGCCTCGGCAGTTTTTGCAACAGAGCCCTTTATCTCAAACACGCCTGTGTCATAAAGGTCGCATATTATCTCCTGCCGCTCTGAGAGAGTTGCTCTCCCCGACTCCACGCCGAATTCCTTTATTACCTCGGTGATGCAGTCAAGAGAAGGCTCACGGCGGATGGATTTTTTGGCTTCTATCTCCTCGGAGTTCATGTCTTCATGGCTGAAGCACATCATGGTTTCGACCAGTGCGCTCATCTTCATGAAAACATCGCAGTTCATACTCAGCCAGAATGCGCCTATGACAGCGCCCTCATCGTCACGGATAAAGTATATGGACAGTTTTAAAAGCTTTGTGTCAACGGTTAAGGGCTGATTTACAAGATATCCGTTTGCCTGAGCCATTTTGCTGTCTGTGGCTTCCTCGATAAATGTACGGACTTTTTCCTGAACCTTTTTATGGCTGTTTGCCGTACCTATAAGAGGGCGCTCAGGGTCGCTCAGGTCAAAGATTCCCGCCCCGAAGGTCTCTCCGAGAGTCAGCGACAGAAACTCCATAAGATTCAGAAACCGCTCAAATTCTTTCCTCATATTGCACCTGCTTTATATAGGATATTTATTCATGTTTAACTGTCTGCTTACTTTAATTATACATCGACTGAGTGGGTTGTCAATGTAAAAATGAGAATTTTTTCTCAAAACGATAAAAATTTCTCATTTTCTATTGACCTTGCGAAATTGTCATGCTATACTGCAGACAGTACCCTTTAATGGTACAATAAAAAAGGAGTGAAGAATCCATGAAACTGAAAATCACAGCACTCATTCTGGCTCTTGTTCTTTGCTTCGGCCTCATCGCAGGCTGCGGCGCAAAGGAAGAAGCAGGAAGCGGTGACAAGATCACCACCAACATCATCCTCGTTCTCGAGGACGGCACCGAGAAGCCCTATGAGCTTAACGTAACCTCCGGCGCAACTCTCCGTGAGGCTCTCTTTGAAGCAGGTCTTATCACTGAGGATACCTACTATGCAATGTTCGTTGAGAACATCGACGGCTATGTTGCTGACGTATTCAACGACGGCTGCACCTGGATGACCACCGATACCGAGGGCAACCAGATCATGGGTACCTTTGACGATATCATCGTCAAGGACGGCGAGACCATCAAGCTCGTTTACACCGTTGTTCCCAACTTTGACGACTGATAAAATCAACGCATAATACAAAAGGAATGCACAGGCAAAAGCGTGTGCATTCCTTTTTGCATAGTGAGGTTGTTTTCTGAGCTGAGGCGGGGAGGAAAAAAATACAGTGTTGACAGGCGAAAAGCCCCGACTGATTTATTCAGTCGGGGCTTCTTGTGTGTGGTCGATCCCCTGTAGGGGTTAATGTAGTGAAGAAAATCATCATCGCAGCAGTTCTCGTTTTTGTATCAATCCCCTATAGGGGTTAATGTAGATTAAATCAACTAACGGCGTAAATCCTGAACTTGCAATGTATCAATCCCCTGTAGGGGTTAATGTAGGATGTGGAGAAGATTTTGAAAGAATATAAGTGTTGTATCAATCCCCTATAGGGGTTAATGTAGGCGAGGGTTAATATGGATATAAACAAGGCTTATAGTATCGATCCCCTGTAGGGGTTAATGTAGCTTACCTGCATGATGCAGATGATTCAGACTGATCCTGTATCAATCCCCTATAGTGGTTAATGTAGTTTACTCATGAAAGAGGTAGACAAATGCACGAGTATCAATCCCCTATAGGGGTTAATGTAGGAGGCAGATGTGTATATCAAGTATGGCAAGGGTTACGTGTATTAATTTTTTATAGGGGTTAATGTAGAACAACAATTTGTACTCATGATCAGTATAACAACAACTTCTGGGGTTGTCAAGAGTGCGGCATGGCAAAAACGGCTGAAATGATTAGTTGAGAAAATACATTTGCTGCACAAAATGATTTTACATGGCGTTGCACGCCACGCCCCAAAAGTGCCATTAACTAAATGAAATGAGCTTAAAATTCACAACCCGAGGTGCGTTTTTTCTCTGCACCTCGGGTTTTCTGTCATTTCGCGTATGAATCACAGAAAAAAACGGCTCGTTGTTCTGCGATTTTCCGATTTCTTCTCTCTGAACATATACTGAGGATTCCAATCTGCAAATAATCACGGAGCCTTTTTGAACATCCACGGTAAGCTCAATCTTCTTTTTCGGCGGTTTTGCAATTAACCCGGTTGTGACGGTAAATATATTACTTGCCGCAGACATTACCGAAAAAAGAACAATACCAGACACGACAATAAAACACTGTGTTCTGAGGACACTGACGAATAGATTTCAAACTGCGTGAATCTGCATTACGGCCGCCAACAGGTTTTTATGCAGATGCATTTTTTGTTGTTAATTGTCTGACTTCGATGTATAATCAATACAGGAGTTGAGTATATGCAAAAACGCACCGTAATATCCGACGCCAAGACGCCTTGCCTGTTACAGTAAGCATCATACCAATGTCATTGAGGATTTCAGAAACCGACATTGAATTGAAATATCGGCAGAAAGAAAAACTGACCTGACTTAAGTGAGCACGGAATGTCGGGTGTTCATTCCACAGACAGATATACTAATAATACAGAGAGCGAAGGAAGTGAGCAAGATGCAGGGCTGGCTGGAAGGTTTTCAGGCATCCATTGATTTCATGGAACAGAATCTGACAGAGAAACTGACCATAGAGGACGTTGCCGCCAGGACTGCATTGTCACCGTTCTATTATCAGCGTATCTTTGGGGCTCTGTGCGGTATAACTGTCGGTGAATACATCCGTGCGCGCAGGATGACACTGGCAGCACAGGAGCTCAGCCTGGAAGACGCGAAGGTTATCGATGTCGCCGCTAAGTATGGCTACGATTCTCCAGACAGCTTTGCAAAAGCTTTCCAGAAATTTCACGGAATTACTCCATCTCAGGCACGAAAGATAAGTGCGCCGCTCAAATCTTTTGCTCCACTGCACATAAAAATCACATTGGAGGGCGGAAATATGCTTGATTATCGAATTGTTGAAAAGGCACCGTTTACGGTTGTGGGTATCAAAAAGAGATTCAGCGCCGAGAGCAGCAGACGCGAAGTTCCGATGTTTTGGGACGAGTGGATGTCAGATAAGAAAGGTCTGAAAGGAATGTTCGGCGTATGCACGGACATGGACGGAAAGAACTTTGACTACCGGATTGCTGATCTGTATGTGCCGTGGGAGGATTATCCGAAAGACTGCAGCACCTATCAGATACCCGGCGGACTGTGGGCGCTGTTCCCGTGCAAAGGACCTCTGCCCGACAGTATGCAGAAGGTCAATGCACAGATATGGTCTGAGTGGCTTCCTTCTTTGCAGGGTTACACCTTAGCAGGAAATTACTCTCTGGAGTTCTATCTGCCGCCTGCGCAAAACCCTGCTGATACGATCAGCTATATCTGTATTCCCTTGAAAAAGATTCAGGAGGTAATTGTATGAATAAAAGCAGCAGATTCAGCCTGTTGCATCCCTTCGGAGCAGATGCCGAATACCGCAGGCTGCCCGATCATGTGATGCACGATCTTGGCCTTGACGCATTTTTTCAGGAAATATCAAGGGACGCCAAAGAACGTCTCATGATTACAAATATACTTTCGAATATTTCTCCCTCCCCTTCGGTAGCTTTATATCGCAAACAGATATTCAAGGATATATTCCGACTGCCTGAACTGAGAAACACTATGATGAAGCTGTTCGACAGGATACAGTTCATGAGGGATTTTTCCACCATGCACAAAACCTCTGATGAGGAGCTGGGTTTGTGGCATCTCTTTCAGCGTCTTGACGAACTGGACAGCTATATCAGGATCGTCGAAACCATGAAGGAATGTCTTTCCGATGAGAGAATCCGATCCGAAGGACTGATCTCACTGCGGAACCACATCACCGAGCTTTATGAGGATGCCTGCTTTGCCGAAATGAAGAAGGACATAGCCGAGCTGAAAATGAAGGCTTCTGACGTTAAGAGCGTCACCCTTGGCATTAACGTCAACGAGCGTTTTGAAGCTGTCAGCATAGGACTGGTCTCCGTCAATAAAAAGCCCTTCAAAAAGTCGGGCATCGTCAGCAATTTTGCCGACGCCATCGACTCTAAGGACAAGCTCCGCGAAACCTCAGAGTGGGACGGTGATATGCATTATCAGCTTATTGAAAGTGAAGATAAAAGCGGCATACTCGACACGGTGTATAACAAGGGCGGTTTGCTCAATGTACTGTCATCTATAGCTGCTGACACAGGAGCCCAGTCCACTGTCGTCAGCGTCAGGCACGGGGACGCAATTACGAACTCTACCTTATATCTGGAGACTGTGATAAACAGAATGCTCAGTTCACTTGTAAAGAGACTGAGAAATACGCTTACCAAGTACGCAAATGTGGTGATTATAGATATCGCCGCACTGGTGCCGGAATTTTTATATTACATCAGATGTGCGGAGCTTATCGGCGGTCTTATGAAAAGGGGCTGTGTCTTCTGCGAGCCTCAGCCGACTGCTGAGGGCGAGCCTTCCATGGAAGCAAAGGGATTCTATAATCTTAAGCTTGCAATGACAATGGAGAATGTCAGCGAAATCGTGCCCAATGACCTTTCTTTTGACAGAAAGCACACAGTCTATATCCTCACCGGTGCAAACCGCGGCGGAAAGACCACGATTACGCAGGCTGTCGGTCAGCTGTTTGTTCTGGCGCAGGGAGGACTTTTCGTGCCTGCAGAAGGCTTCCGATATGCCCCCTGCGATTGTATATATACTCACTTCCCTGCAGACGAGGATAAGACAACGGATCTTGGAAGGCTGGGCGAGGAGTGCGTCCGTTTCAAGGAGATTTTTTCTCAATCCACAGGCAGAAGTCTTATCCTGCTGAACGAGACCTTTTCCACCACCTCGCTCGAGGAAGGCTACTACATTGCAAGAGACTCCGTTAAGGCGCTTCTTACAAAGGGCGCCCGGACGATCTACAACACCCACATGCACAAGCTGGGAGAGGCCGCACCGGAGCTTACCCGTGAAAGCTCCGGTGCAGGAGCTTCCTCACTGGTCATGAGGACTGAGGCGGGCAAGCGTTCCTTCAAGGTTACCCTGGCTCGACCGGAGGGTTCATCATACGCCAGGGATATTGCGGAAAAGTACGGCGTGACCTATGAGATGCTCGTCAGCGGTAAAACCTGTCAGTGATCTTCAATTCAGCCATCGTTTCTGCTGCGGCAGGAATTGAACAGTGTAAATGCTTGATTCTAATCTGAATCCCCCTGCATAGTTATTGATACCAATAATTATGCAGGGGGATTTTCCATGAAAACTTACTTGGCTATACCGGTATAACGGTAATAGCCGTATCCGGATACAGAGTCAAGCTCATAGTAACGACAACCGCTGGCTCCGTGTTTTCCGTCCGCAATGGACTCAAATACGGCAATTTTGCCTTCGGAAGTTTTTCCGAGGTAGATCATAATATGGGTGGAGCAAATAAGCACATCGCCGGGTATGGCATCAGAGGCGTTGATTTTCTTCCATGAGGAGGATTTCATCATACCGGCACAGCTCAGTCTGTCCTTATCGGCAACGTTGTAACAACTGCTTACACTGTAAGCCTTATGAACTAAACCGGAGCAGTCAATTCCTCGATATGTAGTTTTGCTGCGAGTGATACCGCGGAAAGTAACTGAGCCCTCAAGAGTGGAAGTTGATATGCCGCGTTCATTGATGAGTGCAATCCAGCCCTCGGCGTTATAATTATTCTTGCCGACGTTTGCTGCATAGGGAATACCGACATAGGTGTATCCTTTTACAAACTGATTGGTGGTAGAGGTGCTGTTATTGTATTGCATATCCTTATTGCTGTTGTAGACTCCGCCGCTGCTCTTCCATGTATGGAAAGAGACAGGAGCAGTCCATATCACAGTAACCATCTTTTTTGCCTCTTCGAGAATAGCGATGCGGTTATTATATTCCTTGGCGCTGATTCTTCCGGAAGAACGAGCATTATTGAGAATGGATGTATAATTTACCCCTGTGTAGGGAGCGTATTTAATACCTGAAGACACAACAGAGGAAGGGGTTGTGCCGGAAACAACCTTTGCATAAGCGCCGCTTACCCAGCCGGTAGTATTTCCGACGGAAATCTTATACCAGGTAGTTCCGTTGACATTTCTGGTATCGGTGTAGGTGTATATGCCGCCCTTAGAAACCTTGGTAACGACAGCGTAGCCGGTGCCGGCACCTGCTCTGACATTCAGAGAAGACGCGGTTATCTGGACCTGCTTCTTGGTTGTGTCTGCGGTTGTGGTCGACGTAGTGCTGACAACAGAGATGGAGAATCGCTCCCATGTGGATGCTGCAGAAGCATACGCCTGCACAGGGGCGTTATTCATATCAACACGAACACACAGCCACTTGTTATTAGCCTGGGCCTTGAGATAATAATCATTACCCTTCTTATATATGCGGAAGCACTCCCAGGATAACAGGTCGGGGGCGGTTGCTCTTACAGGAGAGTTAATAGAGCTGATAACGGCAGACAGCCATTTTCCGTTATGAGCTCTCAGTCCTGCCCAGCCATCGGAAGTAACCTTGACGGTAAAAACTTCATAGGAAGAGGCAGAAGTAGAGGCAGAGCTTCTGTTGCAAACAGCAGGAGTATTGGAGAGACCGCTGTCTGCACAAAGATACTTGCCGTTCTGAACGCTCATTAACGTGATTTTCTTACCGTCAAAAGAGCGGGTGACATCTACCATTTCATTGTTGGTGTTCTGGGGCGCGGAAACGCAGAACTTGTTGTAATCAGAAGAATTGCACCAGGCGATGCGCCACACAGAGCCGGAATTATACATTATCTGGTACCTTGAACCGTAAGTGGCTACAAGATATACTGTATCGCCTTTTGCGACATAATAGCTGCCGGAGATTGCTGCATCGCGGCGGGGAGCACAGTTGAATTTACCGGAACTGGTCGCCTTGACATGGCTGCCATTATTGCTGGTAACAGCCGAAAGCTCAATGTAAGCGTTGACCCTCTTGTTTCCGGAAGGATAGCTTACGAGAGCCCAGTAGACACCCTTGCTGTTTTTACCGACATCGAGAATATATATCTCATCGGTTCTGTTATCTATATAACTGTTTCTGCTTGCTCCGTAGCTGACGGTGCCGCGAGTAGAGAGACCGGAAGAAGTGTAAGGAATGGTTTTGCCGGTAGTCGCCAGAGTGTAGACTTTTGCATACTTGGATGAGGTAAGGATGTCAAATGCAGCGGTGGAAGACGCTGCAGAAACTTCAATGCCGACAGGAGTCTCAGCTTCAGCCATTACTGCAGTGATAGAAAAAACGCAGATAATAGCAAGGAACATTGAAAGCACTTTTGCTGCGAAGGGGATTGCCTTTTTGCTGGCAGTCATTTTCATAACCTTGCGGCCTCCATTACCGCGGTTGGGCATCGGGGTGGATAAGACCGTCATATGTACGACGGAATTCGGACAGTTTTAAGACAAGAGCATAAGGACATATACAATTGAGACATCATGCTCTCGCCCGGGCTCAAAGTGAATATTGCGTCGCCCTGAGCTCGATATAAGACTATCACGACTTTTTCCTTTTGTCATTGCGATAAACGTCGAAAAAGTTGGAACAATTTAACGGTGCATCGAACCTTATAATGCAGAAACACCCAATATGCGTCAGCATATTGGGTGTTTCCGGTTGTTCAATCCCCTATAGGGGTTAATGTAGACTTAGACATCATCGCTCCATTTTCTAAAGTTTTTTGTATCAATCCCCTAAAGGGGTTAATGTAGGGATATGTAAGCACAACAGGTGAAGAAATATGGTATCAATCCCCTATGGGGGTTAATGTAGATATCGTTGGCAATCTTACAGCAAATCCCGAAGAGTATCAATCCCCTATAGGGGTTAATGTAGTTATAACTCTATAAAATTTTAAGGAGTGAAATTATGTATCAATCCCCTATAGGGGTTAATGTAGAACAACAATTTGTGTTCAAAAACAGTATAACAACAACTTCTGGGGTTGTCAAGTGCGGTGTCCTGTAAGGACGATGGGGTGTCAGCCTGAAACACACTCGCTGCATAGTGGA
>JAZUPA010000049.1:0-6012 GCA_045604945.1 Acutalibacteraceae bacterium | reverse complement strand
CTACAATGATTGTGCTTCATCAGATACTTATGATAAACAGCGAGATGCTCTGTACATGGAGGGTATCTATGTCGGCTATCGCTATTATGAAAAAGCCCACATTCCTGTTCGCTGGTCCTTCGGACACGGACTTTCATACACATCTTTCAGTTATTCAGATTTGAATGTAGTCGGTGATACGGTAACCATCACTGCTACAAACACAGGCAATGCTGCAGGCAGCGAGGTCGTACAGTTGTATATCGCACCTCCTCAGGACGGTATTCACCGCCCTGTAAGGGAGCTTAAGGATTTCTGCAAAGTATATCTGCAGCCTGGCGAATGTACGAAAATCAGCTTCACTCTCAATGACCGCAGTTTTGCAGTGTGGAACGATGGCTGGAAGATTCCCGAAGGGGATTACCGCATTGAGATTGATTCTCTTTCTGAGACTGTTCACAAAGACGGAGATATTATTGATATCCCCCAATGGCAGAAGGTTAGCTGGTACGAAAACCCCATCGGCAATCCAAAGCAGGCACAGTGGGAAGCTATGCTTGGAAGAAGCTATTCCCCACCCATTCTGAAAAAAGGGCAATTCACCATGGATAATTCTGTTATGGAAATGCGTGACTATTCATGGGTAATGAGAGCAATGTACTGGGGCACCGAAAATGTGATTGCCAAGGGCTTCGGCGGTAAAAAGGACTATTCAAATCCTGAATTTAGGATGCTTATGGAGTCGAGCGCAGGTGGGCCGCTGAGAAGCATGCAGATTTCAGGCGGAATGAAAGGCGGACTTTTTGAAGGATTGCTTGCAATGGCAAATGGGCATTTCCTGAAGGGTATTTTCAAAATGCTTAAATGATATGCAGCTAACGGAGGTTAGTCAAATGAGTTATACAGACGCAAAGGCAAAATATGCGGCTTTAGGTATTGATACTGATGCCGCTATTGCAAAGCTTAAGAATATCCCTGTTGCTCTGCACTGCTGGCAGGGTGACGATGTAAGAGGCTTTGACACAGACCCCAGCAAGCCTCTTACAGGCGGAATACAGACCACAGGCAATTATCTCGGCAGAGCACGCACACCCGATGAGCTGATGAGCGATATTGACATGGTGCTGAAGCTTTGCCCCGGCACAAAAAAGATGAATCTACATGCGAGCTATGCCATTTTCGACGACGAAAACGGCGGTTGGGTTGACCGCGATAAGCTTGAGCCCAAGCATTTCAAGAAATGGGTTGACTTCTGCAAGGCACGCAATTTAGGCTGTGACTTCAATCCCACATTCTTCTCTCACCCCAACTGCGACCCGTTGACCCTTTCCTCACCCAACGCAGATACACGCAGATTCTGGATTGACCACGGCAAGGCATGTATACGAATTTCGCAGTATCTTGCTGAGGAGCTCGGTCAGCCCTGTGTTATGAACATCTGGACAGGCGACGGCTTTAAAGATATTCCTGCTGACCGCATGGGACCGAGAATCCGTTACAAGGAATCAATCGACGAAATTCTGTCGGAGCCTTTTGATTTTGATAAAGTCAAGCCCTGTGTTGAATCCAAGGTATTCGGCATCGGTGTTGAATCTTACACTGTCGGTTCTGCTGAATTCGCTCTGGGATATGCCGCAATGAATAAAGAAAGATGTATTCCCTTGATGGATAACGGTCATTACCACCCCACCGAGGTTGTTTCTGATAAGATTCCTGCACTGCTTGCTTTCTTCCCCGAAATTGCACTGCATATCACCCGTCCTATTCGTTGGGACTCTGACCATGTTGTACTGCTTGATGATGAGACAAAGGAAATTTGCAAGGAAATTGTCAGATGCGGTGGTCTTGACGGCAGGGTAAAAATAGCTCTTGATTATTTTGATGCTTCAATCAATCGTATCGCTGCTTGGACAGTGGGATTCCGCAATGTGCAGAAAGCTCTTCTCATGGCACTGGTTTCTCCTGACCTGACCAAATTACAGAACAGCGATAACTGGACTGAGCTTATGGTTCTGCAGGAAGAGTTCAAGACTCTGCCTTTTGGCGAAATATGGGAACAGTATTGCCGTGAATGCGGCGCTCCTGCGGACGGTGAATGGTTCGGCACCGTTAAGCAGTATGAATCCGATGTACTCAGCAAGAGAGGTTAATTCTATGAAAGATATACTTACTGCGCCATTTGTAGAGGAAATGCGCAAAACCACAGCAAATATGTATCGCCTCGGCTGGGACGAGCGAAACGGCGGAAATATAAGCTATATGCTCAATGAAAACGAGGTTGCAGAATATCTCGATTTGAACAATGTACTGCGCACCATTCCTCTTGGATTTGATGCTTCACCTATTATCGGCAGAATATTTATCGTCACTGGAACAGGCAAATATTTTAAGAATGTGGATTCCGACCCCGAAAATAATCTCGGCATCGTGCGTATTGCAAAAGACGGACAGACCGCTGAGCTGCTTTGGGGCTACAAGGACGGCGGAAAGTTTACCTCCGAATTCCCCGCACATCTTATGAGCCACATGGCAAGGCTTTCTGCTGACAGTGAAAACCGTGTTGTAATGCACTGTCACCCCACCCACACCCTTGCAATGAATTACGTTCACGAGCTGGACGAAAAGAAATTCACCCATACTCTGTGGGAGATGTGTACCGAGTGTATCGTGGTCTTTCCTGATGGTGTAGGCGTTCTTCCTTGGATGCTCTGCGGAACAAACTCTATCGGCGAAGCTACTGCCGAAAAAATGAAGGAGTTTCGCCTTGTTGTCTGGGGCATGCATGGCATCTACGGCGCAGGCAAAACCATGGACGAGACATTCGGACTTATTGAAACTGTTGAAAAAGCGGCTCAGATTTATATGCTGACTGCTCACCTGCCGAGGATAAATACCATCAAAGACGAGGAAATGGTTGAACTGGCAGAATTCTTCGGTGTTAAATATCGCAAGGATTTCTTAAATCTTTAACTTTATATAAAAGTAACCCCCGACTGTTATTCAGTCGGTGGTATCGCTATGCAGCTTTTTATCTGTCGAGGAGCAACCTTGCACGCTTGTGTATCTGCTTTTCTATAAGTTTAAGACGTTTCGGCGGCAGATTGTAACGTGAATGCCTTCTGAACTTGAATTCAAGCAAGCGGCGAAGTCCGTCACGGTGATTCTGTGTCAGTACATTTTTGGCGGTGCCTATGAAGTCATCATATACGCACGGCAGCAATGTATCTGCATATTCTGTCAGCTTTTCATCAGACTCAAGGTCATCCATTCCGGCGAAATTGAACAGCGAGTTACCATGGTCAAACAGCGGAGCAGGAGCAACTATTCTGTTAGTCCTGTTATCAATCAGAAATCCAAAATTGCCGAAATGGCGGTCAGTATTGCAGATAACTGCATCAAGCACAAGCATATCATTAAGTGCGCTTATATATTCTTCACCGAGCTTTTCGTAATATTCAGATACTGCTTTCATTCCTCCCGATGTGACAACTCTTCCTACGGGGAGGAATGAGTACTCCTTGCTTGTAAAGAGCTCACAAACTGAGCAGAGCTCTCCGCTCCACTTTGACAAGCTGTAATCTATTGCGTTGATTCCAAGCTCCTTAGCAATCTGCAAAGCATAGAACTCAGAATAGGGCTCGTTACCTGTGTTGGAAGCTCCGTTTGTGCCGCCTTTATATAGCTTTACTGTCCCGTCGATTCTGCGCCAGCATTTTGGAAGCATACCGTTTGTTGTGAATTCAGGGCATGATGCCAATGATGTACGAATACTGCTGCCGTAACCCGTGAAGGCTATCAGGGCGAGAATCTGGCTCAGTCTGTTATCATAGAGATTATAGTTTTCAAATGTGCCGTCAAATCCTTCCTCCACTACCCAATAGCAATCATTGAGCGAAAGTCCCTTTGAGACCTTTATTATATTCATCGGGCGATTGATATTCAGACCGCACTTGCTGAGGAAGTTATGGACATATGCTCGGTTTTTCGGAATAGTTCTGTGCTTGAGCCATTTTACCACGCTGTCACTGTTGACTTCCATATCAAGCGGAAGCAGCTCTCTTTTATCCTCATTCACCCAGAGAATCTCTATCTCAGGAGTACTGCTGTCATCTGTTGCCGAAAAGCGCATTAGTGATGTATTGAAATGTCTCAGTTCATAAATCATATCGCAGTCCTCCTTGCCTATTAGTATTCTATGCGTATTATATCATATCTTTTGCGAAATTCAAATATTTATCAAGCTATTATGAAACAGCCCCGATGCCAAGCATCGAGACTGTTGTTATCCTAATCTATTTCCTGTTCCAGGTTGCGGAACAAATCCACATTAAAGAAATCTATGATAGTAATGCCCAAACCATCGCAAAGCTTCTTAATAGTTGATACCGTTGCGCTATTATTGCGACCACTGACGATGTTATTGACTGTTGATTGCGTAACACCACTGATGGTGCAAAGCTTATTTATTGAAATATTGTTTTCGTTACAGAGCTGTAAAATGCGTTCTTTTACTGCCTCGCCAACATTCACAGGTATCACCTCATTTCAATAAAATGATACCCACTTGCTATTGCAAAGATTAACCCTTTTGAGTTAATATAACTCAAAAGGGTTGGTGATAACATGAAAACCTGTTTCTTTATAGGTCATCGGGATGCCCCGCAAGAAATAATGCCTGTCCTATGCGAAGCTATTGAAAGACACATAACAGAGTATGGGGTAACGAATTTCGTTGTTGGACGCTATGGTCGCTTTGATTCAATGGCAGCACAAGCACTATGCGAAGCGAAGCAGAGATATTACATATCTATTCACCTGCTTCTTCCCTATCACCCGTCAGAAATGCCTGTAAATCCTCCTGACGGTTTTACAGGCACTCTTTATGTATTACTCCCCTGTACCCAAAAGGCTCGCTATCGTCAAATCCAACCGCATTATGATAGACAGGAGCGACTTTCTTATTGCGTATGTCAGTGGTTTTTGCAACTCCCGTAATCTTCTTGAGTATGCAGCGAAGCGTGCTGTTAAAGGATTGATTCAGATTGAAAACTTAACTTCTCCTAATTAGTCTTTCATTCTCTCCTGAATATGGCAATCACGTCATCATAATAATACACTGTTTCGTAGTCCTCATTTAAGTAGTCATATACTGAATACTCATCTGTGTAAAACCTTAAATCCAAAACGATATATTCTGCCGTCTGATGAGTACTCTCAACCTCATACAGCACTTTTCTCTGTGACAGATTAGTGAGGATAAACGTCGATGAAGCAACACTTGCATCATCGGGTATATATGCCAACGCCTCATTGATAATTTCCCTTTGCTCGGTATTGTTTTTATAGGTATCATAAAAATCTATTTTGTTATAATAACCGCCCGAGAAAATAACGACTGAAGCAAGTGCTGAACACAAAAGAATCTTTCCGTGTCTGCGTCCCATCTCCCCATAGTTGGCAACCGCAAGATAGAACAGAATACTGCCACTGCCAAATGTATACTGATATCCAATATGATGCTGGTATATGTAGCTTGTCATCAGATTTACAAGGATAAAGGGTATGAGCAGAATAAGCTTTGACGGTTTTCTTATTGCAAGAGGAAGAAAACCGAGGGGAACAAGCATCTGGAGAATAAACAAAAGCTTTTCTTCTTTGAAGACTTGCTGTATGGCATAAATGGGATTCTGTATCACAGACTTTATCACCGTAAATAACCCGCCGTCATCATAGATATAATCTCCATATCTGCTGTCGGACATTATGCCCTCTCCGAAAACTGACATCAACTTGGTCACGATAATAAAATATACTATCGAGAATGCAAGCACGCATAAATTACATTTGTAGTTTTTGCGCGTAAAAATAAAATACAGTGCTATCACTGCAACGTAAACTGCCGCATCCTCTTTCACAGTAAGGGTCAGCAGCGCAAAAACTGCTGTCGGCACAATCTTTTCTTTTTCTGAAAAATATATGTACCACAATATCAGCGGAGCGAGAAAGCAATTCTCATGCATATACCAGAAGCAT
>JAZUPA010000048.1:0-34406 GCA_045604945.1 Acutalibacteraceae bacterium | reverse complement strand
GTAAGCTGCCTGGTCATTTACTATATCGGGGTCGAACATTTTCTGTTCGAGTTCAATAATTCGTTCTTCGACCCCCGTCAATCTCTTAAACATTACTATCTTTCCTTTCGGTATCACTCAGCGGTCTTGTGAGCTTCTTTATGCTCTTATCAATGGTCTTTCTCGGCGCCATGATTTCGTGACCGCAGCCGTTGCATTTTATCTTAAAGTCCATGCCGACTCTCAGTACAGTAAACTGAGCATTACCGCAGGGATGCTTCTTTTTTAATTCTATTATATCCTTTGGCTGAACATCCATATATTATCACCATTATATAATATTTCCTCAGCTCTTTCAAGCATTATCAACAGGAGCAGGTGCAAAACCATTGCCGTCACAGGAAACAAGCCTGAATCTGATTCCCTCATATAGCCCTGTAACAGCCTTTGAAATTGACGCTCCGTGAAGATGACCGTAATAACAGCGCTCAATTTTATACTCCTTCAGAGTATCCATAATCGGCTCACATACATAATCACCGAAAACGGGAGGATAATGAAGAAAAACTACTAATTCTCCCCCAAGCCTTACACCTTCATCAAGAGACATTCTGAGTCTTCCTACCTCACGGTTGAGAATCTTTATCTCTGATGCAGGGCAGTCATAGCTCCAGCCTCTTGTTCCGCATACGGCAATATCGCCCACTCTGTATGCATTATTGTTGAGGATTTTCATTGTAGAGAAACCGCTGTTTTCAAGATAGGCATTCATTTTATTTACAGTTCCCCACCAGTAATCATGATTGCCCTTGATAATTATTTTTTCGCCCTTCAGTGAATTGATAAAGGAAAAGTCAGCAGCAGTATCCTCAAGCTTCATAGCCCAGGAAAGGTCGCCTGCAAGAACTACTGTATCTCCGTCTTCCACAAGATTCTGCCAGTTCTTTTCTATCCTCTCCACATGGTTATCCCATCCGCGGAAAACCTCCATGGGCTTGTCTCCGCCAATTGATAAGTGCAGATCTGCAATTGTCCACAGTGCCATTTTCCGCCCTCCTTCATGAATAAGATAACCGGCTTCGTGCAATAATAGTCTTGCGGTCAAACCGCAAAATCAAATAAGGTCAGGTGTAAAACATGTCTAACACTAACAACTGCGGCGCTGAAAACTGCCGCGACAGAGTAAATCATATCAAGTGCTGCGTCACAAACTGCACCTATCATGACGGCAAGGAATGCTGCCACGCAGATATGATTGAGGTTGGTCCCAATTTCGCAGTCAGCGATAATGATACCAAGTGCTCGACCTTCAAGGCAAAATAAAATAATTGCAAAAAGCCCGAAGCAAGACCCGTTCTCGCATCGGGCTTTTTGATTTTAGTTAATGGAAAGCAGCTCAAATACAGCTTCTTTCTGAGTCTCCTTGCTGCAGGTTCTTGTAAATCTTATCTCCTTGCCGCGCAGAGATGCAAGTGCAGAGGGAATCTCCATTCCAGACTTTTCGCAGAGCTTTTCAAGAATCTCAAACTCATTCTCTGCCTCAACAGTACCGATGAGAGCCGCAAGAACATCACCTGAGAACTTGTAGGGATTTGCAGTGGATGCAATAATTGTCTGAGTATCAGCATCCCCTGTTGCCTTTACATATTCATCGTAGACAGCAACACCGACTGCGGTATGGGTATCGCAGAGATATCCGTCAGACTTGAACACAGCCTTGATGGTGGATTTTGTCAGCTCATCGTCGCAGCAGCCAGCCCAGAGAAGCTCGGAAATCTGTGCCTTGATATCTTCATCAACTTCGTACTTCCCTTCCTTGGAAAGAGAAGCCATCCAAGCGCCTGTGCGCTCACTGCTGTTTCCGGAAAGATGGAACAGAAGTCTTTCAAGGTTACTTGAAATAAGTATGTCCATAGAGGGAGAAATAGTAGTATGGAAATCGCGGTTTCTGTCATAAACGCCTGTTCTAATAAAATCAGTAAGAACGTTATTCTTATTCGATGCGCAGATAAGGCGGTTTATGGGAAGTCCCATGCACTTGGCGTAGTAAGCTGCGAGAATATTGCCGAAGTTGCCGGTGGGAACTACAACATTTACCTTTTCTCCTTCTTTGATAGTGCCGTTTTTCAGCATATCAGCATAAGCAGAAATGTAGTAAACAATCTGAGGTGCAAGTCTGCCCCAGTTGATTGAGTTTGCAGAGGAGAATACCATGTTGTTCTCTGCAAGCTTTGCGCGGATCTCATCGCTTGTAAAGATGGTCTTGACGCCTGTCTGAGCATCGTCAAAGTTGCCCTTAATAGCGCATACGCCGACGTTTGCTCCTTCCTGAGTAACCATCTGAAGCTTCTGGATATTACTGACGCCCTCTTCAGGATAGAATACTATTATCCTTGTACCTTCAACATCCTTGAAGCCTTCGAGTGCAGCCTTGCCCGTATCACCAGAGGTTGCAACGAGAATTACGATTTCTCTCTCATCCTTGATCTTGCGTACAGATGTTTTGAGAAGGTGAGGAAGCAGCTGAAGAGCCATATCCTTGAATGCGCAGGTAGGACCGTGCCACAGTTCAAGAATATTGCGGTTGCCGCTTATTTTTCTGACAGGTGCGATTTCCTCGCTGCCAAACTTACCGACATATGCACCGCTTACACACTTAGTAAGCTCTTCTTCGGTAAAGTCAGTCAGGAAATTGCCAAGAACAGATACTGCGCGCTGCAGATAATCCTTGTCAGCAAATTCGCGAATCTGCTCAGCAGTGAGGGAAGGCATCGAAGTAGGAGCAAAAAGTCCGCCGTCTGCGGAAATTCCGCCTGCGATAGCCTGCGCAGATTCGATTATAATTGTGTTGTCTCTTGTGCTTGTGTAAAGCATTTTAACTGCATCTCCTTACAGAACGCGCGAGAAGAAATTCTCCGCATTCTCCCAGAATATTTTACGCACCTGCTCTTCAGAGTAGTTGTGCTTTAAGAAAAGCTCATAGAGCTTGCCCATCGATTCAATACCGCTGATGCCTATCGGCATATCGGTTCCGTCAAAATCAGAGCCCATGCAGACAACATTCTCTCCGCCCAGGGAAAGGAAGCGCTCTGTATGTCTGATTATATCGGTCATGTCAGCCTTTTCACGCTCCTGATTAAGGAAATCAGGGCAGAAATTAAGTCCGACTATTCCGCCGAATTCCACTATTGTGCTGAACATATCGTCAGTAAGATTTCTGCTGTGCGGACAGCAGACGCGTGAATTTGAGTGAGAAGCGACAAAGGGACGCGACGCATTGTCAGCTACATCCCAGAAACCCGCATCGGAAAGATGGGAAACATCAACAATCATTCCAAGCTCATTCATTCTTCTGACAGCCTCAACGCCGAAGTCCGAAAGACCGCCTGCGTTCTTAACCTTGTTGCCATCACCAAGTTCATTGGCGCCGTGCCAGGTAAGCGTGCAGAGACGCACTCCGTCATTATAGAGTGCATCAATCCTGTCAAGGCTTCCTGCAAAAGGCGCGCCGCTTTCAATGGACATGATTGCTGCGCACTTTCCGTTTTCTGCAGCAGTTTTTATATCTTCAGCTGTTCTGCACAGAAGCAGCTTGTCTGAAAACTTCTTCTCCTGCGCATATATATAATCTCTAGCCTTTTCATAGTAATCGACAGCAGCCTGACCGCGCATTTCATCAGGCACAAAAATTGCAAAAACCTGAGCCCAGTTATCAATATATGAACCCTTTTCAAGGGAGAGATGATATGCTCCTTCGCTTAAATCTCTGCCTTGAAAATGAACCAGACACTCAGTTGCAGTATCGCAGTGTATATCAAAAAACTTCATCGCACACCTCTGCTCCGAAAGCATTTTCATAGTATTCACAATTAATTATGTTAACCTCTCCTCTGACATCAGCCACAAGAGAAACAACATCAAATCTTGGTTGTCTGTCAACAGGATTTTTCATAAGATAATCCGTTGCTGCCAGATATATTTTTCTTCGTTTTGAAGCATTCACTGCCTCTTCTCCGCTGACAAGTGAATCAACTTTACGCAGTTTGACCTCTACAAAAAGTATAAACTCATCATTCTCTGCGATAATATCCACTTCGCCGCGCCTGGTGTGATAATTTCTTCTGATGATTTCAAAGCCCATCTTTCTGAGCATTTCACAGGCGAAATCCTCGCCAAGCCTTCCTGCCTCAAGCTTTTTCATTTCATTTTTGATTCAATCTTTTTAAGAAACGACTTTCTGTGAACAGGTGAAGGACCGAACTCAAGAATCTTTTCTACATGTAGCGCTGTGCCGTAACCCTTATGCTTTTCAAACATGTATTCAGGGTACATTTCTGCAATTCTCAGCATAAATCTGTCACGGCTGACCTTTGCAAGAATCGAAGCACATGCAATGCTCATGGAAAGAGCATCACCCTTTACGATACATCTTGATTTCACCTCAAGCTGCGGTGGAATTCTGTTTCCGTCAATGAGCGCTGTATCAGGTTTTATGTCAAGTCCATTCACGGCATCAGTCATTGCCGCGTATGTAGCCTGAAGTATGTTTATCTCATCTATAGTCGCTTCGTCAACAGCTGAAATATTGTATGCCAGAGCATTTTCACATATCACATCAAAGAGAGCCTCTCTCTTCTTTTCAGAGAGCTTTTTGGAGTCGTTGACCCCTTCAATTATAAGCCCTTCGGGTAAAATAACAGCGGCGGCGAATACCGGACCTGCCAGAGGGCCACGTCCAGCTTCATCGACGCCGCAAACATATTTTGCACCGTTTTCAATTTCTTCACGCTCAAATCTGAGCCAGTCAACAACCGTTTTTTCTTTCATAGGATTTTATTTTCCTTCCGGTTTTTCAAGGGAAATCTTACCGATTTTGCCACCGCGGAACTCATCGAGAATCATAACGCTGACTCTTTCAGTGTCAATCTCTCCGCCGGAAATAAGCATTCCGCGCTTTTTGGCAACCGCTTCTACATAGTCATGAGCAGACATATTTCCACAGGGGACGCTATATCTATTTTCAAGCATTTCACTGTAATCGGAAATAAGAATCTCAACCAGACCCTCGCAGAGAGTTTCAACATCAAGAATATTGTCCTTTACAGCACCTGTATAAGCAAGGCGCTCACCGACAACCTGATCTTCAAACTTGGGCCAGAGCACGCCGGGAGTATCAAGAAGCTCAACTCCGTTACCGATATTGAACCACTGATTACCTCTTGTGACACCGGGCTTATCTGCAACAACTGCCTTTGATGCCTTTGCCATTCTGTTTATGAACGAGGATTTTCCCACATTGGGAATACCAACGATCATAAGCTTGAGGGTCTTTCCCTTCATATTTTTAGCCTGCCAGGCTGCAATTTTATCCTTGAGAAGATCTCTGACAATATTTGTAAAGTTGCCAAGTCCCTTACCTGTTTTGCAGTCACATGCAATAGCTCTGCAGCCTTTGGCTTTGTAGAAACTTATCCACCGGGAAGTAGTAGCAACATCAGAAATATCCGCTTTGTTGAGAAGAACGATTCTGGGCTTGCTGCCGATAAGAGAATCAAGCTCAGGATTTCTGCTTGAAACGGGGATTCTGGCATCCAGGATTTCCACAACAGCGTCTACCATTTTGAGGCTTTCAGTAATCAGTCTCCTGGTTTTCGCCATATGCCCCGGAAACCACTGAATGGGATTCGGATTACTCATCCTCTTACCCCTCCAATGCTGTTGAACGGGTAAATTCTGACCAGCACTTCGCCGAGTATATCGTCTCTGCTGACAGCACCGAGTCTCTGATCGCGGCTGTCAAAGGAAATAGCACGGTTATCGCCCATTACAATGTATTCATCCTCACCGAGGGTAACTTCCTCGCTGAGCCAGGCGCTTGCGCCGCCATTCTTGTCCTCATCAACATATGCGCTCTCATCGAGGGGCTGTCCGTCAACATAAACAACATGTGTTGAAGAGTCATATCTTACAGTCTGTCCGGGACAGGCAATGACACGCTTAATAATGGGATCACTGGTCTGTTCAGTCTCCTTGACAACAATGACAATATCACCCTGCTCAGGCTCATAGAACATGCTGTTAACAAGAAGTCTGTCACCATTAGCAAGGGTAGAATCCATAGAGCCGCCGCTTACGCTGACAACCCTGAATACAAAGGTAAACAGGATAACCACAATTGCAAGAGCAAATGCAATTGCTTCCATCCATTCATATACCTCAGCCGCAAAGCCGTCCAGTTTTCTTTTATCATTGGATGCACTGCCGTTGAACTTTGCCACGTTAATTCCCCCTTGAATATCAGAATCATAAAAATAACAAAAAGGGACGAGTTGCCCCGTCCCTTGTCACCGAATTTATCAGCCCTCGTTCTTGGAGCGGATCTTTTCCTTGACCTTAGCTGCCTTACCGACTCTGTCACGCAGATAGTAAAGCTTGCTTCTGCGAACCTTACCGTAACGAACGACTTCAACCTTTGCTACATTGGGGGAGTTGACAGGGAATACTCTCTCAACACCAACACCGTAGGAAAGTCTGCGAACGGTGAAAGTCTCAGAAACACCGCTGCCGCGACGAGCGATAACAGTACCCTCGAAGAGCTGGATTCTTTCTCTCTCGCCTTCGCGGATCTTAACGTGAACCTTAACGGTATCACCAATGCTGAATTCGAGCTTGTCAGCGCGCAGGCTGCTTTCGGAAATGAGTTTCAATGCGTCCATTCTAAATATCCTCCTTAGATTTACAGACATTCATACCCGAAACCGACAGAGGAATGTCCACCTTGATAATTTTCAACCGCGGCGAAAAGAGTACCGCCGGAAGGCCTGTGTTTTCCGTACACACAAAGCATGGTGAATTATAGCATATCAAAACACAATATGCAAGGGTTTTTAAAGCTTTTTTGAAAATAATTGGAATTATTTATTTCTTTATTATATCAACAACCGTCAGAATATCGCCATCAGTTCTGAATTTCACCTCAACATCAGCAAAATTCATACCGTAAATTCTGTCCTTATCGTTGTGATATGAAGGTCTGGGATCGAGAGAAAGAACCCCCAGCAGGGCTTCCCTTTTATTTTCAGGCACTGCCGAAAGCAAGGCTTCATCACAGATGACTTCAAGCGTTTTCTCCGAAAACTTACCCGTAAAGCCGTTGGTTGCCTCCGGTATGCAGTCTGCATACGGAAGATAGGGCTTTATATCATAAATCGGGGTACCGTCCAAAAGGTCTGCACCCGAAACGGTGATCACCGGTCCGAGAGCATCATCAATTTCGATTTTCTCTATCCTGACAGCAGACAATCCTATAGGATTCGGGCGAAAAGGCGAACGGGTGCCGAAAACACCGACTCTGGTATTCCCTCCCAGTCTCGGAGGTCTGACAGTGGGAGACCAGTCATCCCTGACCGCCTTTGAAAACTGCCAGATTATCCACAGGTGAGAATATTCCTCAAGGCCTCTGACAGCATCAGCAACAGCATATTCACTTTCAAAGATAATCTGCGCAGTCAGAGCTTCCACCAGTCCGCTCTGACGAGGAATTCCGAATTTCTCCGAAAAATCGCTTTTTATATGAGCTATCTGCTTTACCTTAAATTCCTCACTCATTTTTCTCTCCGCCTGTAACCTGTTTTCTGTCTGTGATTTTACAATAATCGGGGCAATTTGTAAAGCAGAACAATGAAATTACAAGACGTTGACTTTGATGTATTTATATGATAAAATTATAATAATATTTTTAATCCGAGGTGTTGAAGCTTGGAAAACGAGCTCGTTCTTAACAGAGAGTACAGTCAGATTACTGACCTTTATTTTGCCGTATGGGAGGATAAAGGTGCTGCTAATTATATCTGGGTAAAGGTAGCGGACAAAAAGCTTGAAACAGGTGTACAGGCAGTTGCCGAAGACCCTGTTGCCGCAAAGCTTGAAGGAAGCGCAAGGAAACCCTTTATAGAGCTTATTACCTATGCCGAAGACGGTACTCCCATTCTTAATTTTGATCAGCCTGAAGGCGACCTCATCAAAGGTGAACACGGCGATACGATTCCCGATGATGCTCTCGAAAATTTCAGACTTTCTCTGCAGAAGCTTGATATTCTGGGCTGGCGCAATCATTTCCCCTCAAACCGCAAGGGTGTTTCCTGGCGAATTGATATTTACAAAACATCAGGTCAGAAGCACATGGACGGAAAAGCCCGTTATCCTATGGAATGGGGAGCATTCAGCAAGGCTATGAGTGAGCTTGTTGAGAACACCAATGCATTCAACAATAAGCAATAACCGAAGGCTGTCAGTATATTCTGACAGCCTGACTTGATTTACGGAGGAATATCAATGCTCGGCGTACTTGTCAATACCGCCACGGTACTGCTCGGAAGCTCCATAGGACTTCTGGTCAAAGGCGGCATCCCGAAGAAACTTGCAGACGCCGTTATGATGGCGCTTGGACTGTGTACTGTGGCAGTCAGTGTTGACGGAATCATAAAAGGCGGAAATATTATTATACTGATTATCAGTATGGTTCTCGGCACTATCGTCGGAACACTGCTGAAAATTGACGACGGTATCAATAAACTCGCAGACAAACTTACCGCAAAGCTTTCCAAAGGCGAAAATGGTCACAGCTTTTCCGAAGGATTTGTCACCGCCTGTCTTGTTTTCTGCGTAGGCTCAATGACAATAGTCGGTTCTCTTCAGTCAGGACTTACAGGCAACAATGACCTTATCTACACCAAATCCCTTCTCGACTTCATCTCATCAATGATGCTTTCGGTAAGTCTTGGTATAGGCGTTATATTCTCTGCAGTGTTTGTGTTTGTCTTCCAGGGAGCACTGGTTCTCTGTTCAGGCTTCCTCGCCCCTGTCCTCGGCGATTATGAAATCGCTCAGATTTCTTTTGTAGGCTCTGTCATGATACTCGCACTGAGCTTAAATATACTCGGCATAACAAAGCTCAAGGTGGCTGATTACCTGCCCGCGCTTGTATTCGCTCCGCTGCTTTGCTATATTCCCCTTTCAATCTTCAATTCCTAGAGGTGATATTTATGAGAATAGGTCACGGCTACGATGTACATAAACTTGTTGAAAACAGACCTCTTATTATCGGAGGTGTGGATATCCCCCATACTCTTGGACTTCTCGGTCATTCAGATGCAGACGTGCTGACCCATGCAATAATGGATGCTCTCCTCGGTGCATGCGCACTGGGCGACATCGGTCTCCATTTTCCTGACACAGACGAAAGATTCAAGGGCGCTGACAGTCTTATGCTTCTTTCAGAAGTCTGCTCCATGTTAAGAAACAGAGGATATGAAATCGGTAACATTGATGCAACAATTCTTGCGCAGAAACCTAAGCTTCGCCCCTACATTCCTCAGATGACCGAAAACCTTGCATCCGTTTGCGGTGTTGATATTTCACAGATAAACATCAAAGCAACAACCGAAGAAGGTCTTGGTTTCACCGGCTCCCAGCAGGGAATTGCAGCTCACGCGGTTGCTCTTGTTATGTGACACACCCTCAAATCCGTCTGCATAAAATATTGCAGACGGATTTTTATATTGAAGGTGTAAACAATGGAAAAAAGAATACTGACCATAGCGTCAATCACTCACACAATCAGAGGACAGGAACTTCTTATGAGAGCGGGCATAATTGCTCAGGTAAGAAAGCTTTCCCCCTCTCATGATACCAACGGCTGCAGCCAGGGACTTGAAATATATCGTGACGACCTTGACAGTGCTCTCAGAATCCTCAATGAATCAGGAATAAGGGTCACTCATATCAGAGGCGGTGGACTATGATATATTTAGATAACGCTGCAACCACATCGCCAAAGCCTGCTTCTGTTCTGGATGCATTTTTTCAGGGAAGCAGATTGTTTTCTGCAAATCCGGGCAGAAGCGGTCATTCTCTTTCTCTAAGATGCGCCGAAAAGCTATATGAATGCCGCTGTAATGTCGCTTCATTCTTCGGTCTTGACACTGCAGAAAAATGTATTTTCACTTACAACTGCACAACAGCAATCAACATGGCGCTGAAGGGACTCCTCAGAAGCGGAGATCACATTATCATCTCAGATATTGAGCACAACGCAGTTTTACGCCCTGTAAACACACTCCAGCAGCGCGGAATAGAAGTCAGCAAAGCCCGATTTATAAGGGATGACAACGATGCAACAGTCAATAATTTCAAAAAACTCATCCGCAAAAACACTAAGCTCATCTTCTGTACCCATGCATCAAACTTAACAGGTGACCTTCTGCCAATCATCGAGCTTTCTGCCCTTGCAGCTGAGCATAACATTCTTTTTGGAACAGATGCTGCCCAGAGCGCAGGTGTTATTCCCATAAACATGAAAGAAATCGGAGCTGATATTATATGTGTCCCTTCCCACAAGGGGCTTTACGGTGTTATGGGAAGCGGTGCATTATTGCTCAGCAACAGAATCAATCTGAGAGCCTTGATTGAGGGCGGTACAGGAAGCAGCTCTCTTCTCCCCACTCAGCCTGCTGAATACCCCGAGCGTCTCGAAAGCGGAACAGTAAATCTCCCCGGGATAATCGCAATGAGTGCAGGAGTAGATTTTATTCGTCAGAAAGGAATTGAATCAATTCTTTCTCATGAGCTTGATTTCTGCAGGACACTTGAACATGAGCTCGATAAACTCGAAAACATCACCGTTCATTCCTGCAGAAGCAGTCGCCGCACGGCAATTACAACAATCACAATAAAAGACACCGACAGCGAAACAGCTGCAATAAGGCTCTCCGATGAAGGTTTTGCTGTCCGCGGAGGACTGCATTGTGCTCCGGATGCTCACAGAGCAATTGGAACAACTGATGGCGGCGCTGTGCGAATCTCTCCATCCTGCTTTACTTCACTCTCAGTAATTCCTCCGCTTGTAAATGCATTGAAAAGGATGTAGAATAGCATCTGAAAGAGAGTGATTATATGAAGCCCCTGAACACCCTTAGCGTAGCTCATGATTTTATCAGAGCAAATGTCCGAGAAGGCGATCTCTGCATAGATGCCACCGCAGGCAGAGGACGTGACACTGCACTGCTGTGCGAGCTTGTGGGCGAAAACGGTCATGTTCTTGCTTTTGATATTCAGCAGGAAGCCATTGCCAGCACGGGCGAGCTTCTGAAACAGACCGGATTCTCAGAGCGTGCAGAGCTTATCCTGGACGGACACGAGAACATGGAAAAGTATGCAGCTCCCGGTACAGTTTCCTGCGTGGTATTTAATTTCGGGCGTCTCCCCGGGGGTGATCCTATGATTTTTTCTCATGCAGAAACAAGCATCAAAGCCGTCGACGCCGCCCTGAGACTTCTGAAAGATGAAGGCGTTCTTTGCCTGTGCATATACTACGGCTCTTTCAATGGCTACGATGAGCGTGATGCGCTGCTTGAGCATCTGAGGACTCTTGACGACAGGAAATATACTGTACTGCTTTCGGAATTCGTAAACAGACGCGGTGAGCCGCCACTGGCTGCTTTTGTCTGGAACAGAGGATAAGCAGCAGATAGAGCAATATATAAATAACACAGCATAATATCAGTCCTGCCTTATCGGGAATTCCCGATAAGGCTTTTTTGCTTATAATTGCAGCGCACCCCGAAACCGCTGCACTTTTCAACGCATTGATATTATGCACCGTCAAAAGCTTTGCTCCCGTTATCTTTCTTACCCTCATAAAACACAGAAAAGGTGTAAGTATATTGCTTACTGTCATAGTCGCAATATATCCCCAGACCCCAAATTTCGGCACAAGCACCACAATCAGCAGCAGGCGGATAATTCCGTCGGCAGCATTATATCTCAGAATACTGCTCTGCTCCCCAAGCCCCCTGAGTATTCCCGTACAGACCATCTCTGAATACATAAACGGTACAAGGGGTGCAAGAAATGCAAGTATCATCACAAGCGCAGGTTCATTATACAGAATCATGCTGAGTTCTTCTGAGAATAAAAGAAAAACTGTACCCACTGGAAGAGAGAACATAATTGTAATTCCGAGTAGTTTTTCTGTTTTCTTCCTTATCCCGTCTCTGTCGTCAAGGGTTTTGAATTTTACTATTTCAGGCATTATAACCGAATTTACCGAAGACAGTATTGAGGAAAAGAAAAACAGAAGCGGCACTGCCATCGATTGAATTATTCCGAGTTTACCGAGAGCCTCATTTCTCGCAAAACCGAAGGATACAAGACAGGTCGGCAGGAGCGTATTTTCAACTGTTCTGAGTATTGATGACAGATAATGAGAGGCGGTTACAGGCAGTGCATTGTCTGCAATCCTTCTGCCGACCTGATAAGGTGTTTTGCTTTTAATTCTTTCAGATGCAAAAAATGCAATAACTATAAAAATACATCCCGCAAACTCTGCCAGCACATCGCATATAACCACACAAAAACACAGATTATTCTTTAAACCTGACAAAGTCGGAACAATCAGCAGGCAGGAAAAATATCTTATGAACTGTTCAAAAAGCTGCGCAAGTGATGGGATAATTATTCTGTTTTTGGCAAGATACCATCCCCTCAGCATGGCAGATGCACTTACAAAAGGAAGCGCAAGCGCAATCATACATATACTGTTTGAGGTTGCAGCATCCTTTATCCAGTATCGTGAAGTAACTCCTGACAATGAAACCATTATTACAGCTGCAATCAGAGAAAGTGTCACACTGGTAATCATGCAGCTTTTAAGAGCGCCAAGACAGGTCTTTTCATTCCTTAATGCAAGCTCCTGGGCTGTAATTCTTGTAACCGCCACACTCATTCCCGAAACCGAAATGCCTGATGCCAGAAAAAACACTGACATGACAAGGTTATATAATCCCAGCCCTTCCGCGCCGATTGCCCCCGATAGAAACATATTGAGCTTTATACCCGCTGATCTTACTGCAAGCGCCGTAGCAGTCATTATAATTACATTTCTGATATATTCTGATTTTTTACCCATTCGCTGCCGCCTCTTTTCTGTACATTACATCAGACTTCAAAAACAGTTATAAAATGTTGTTGACAAATTAAATTGCAAGTAGTATAATATATGTTGATAATAGCCAAAGGAGGAAATAATCATGAAGAAAATTTTAGCAATCATCCTCGCACTTGTAATGCTCCTCGCCATGGGCGCTATGAGTGTATCCGCAACCGAAGAAGCCGCAGAAGTCGATCTCGACGGCGTTTATCACGCCACTCTCGGCATCCAGACCAACCCCACCCTCTGGCAGAACAGAATGGGTTACTATGTGGGCAACCATGACACCACATTCGGCACTGAGTATTGGAACAAGCTCTGCACCTCCGGCACAGGCGAAAATGGCGAGACCGTTTACACCGTCTATGCAGGTGAATTCAACGAAGTTGAAATCGCAGGCAACGGCACCTACACCGTAAGCCTTGTAAACGCTGACTTCGGCGGAGAGACTTCTGTTTCTCAGCTTCATGCAGCAACCGATATCCCCAACACCGGCGCAATCACCTTTACTGATGTTATCGTCAAGGTCAACGGCAGAACAGTCGGCGAATATGAGGAAGGATACCTTGATAAGGACGGCTATGCAGACGGTCTCTGCGTTGTTCTCGCATACAACAACTGGAGAAACGAGCTCAAGAGCATGGGAATCGTAGACCCCAATCTTCTCCCCTCCGGTACCGAGAACGAAATCAGCATCACCTTCACCGTTTCAGGCTTCAACTACGACAAGGTTGAAGAGGTTGTTGAAGAAACTCCTGTTGAGACCGAGCCTGAGGAGACCGCAGGCGGCTGTGCAGGCAGTGCAGCAATGCTCCCCTTCGCAGCAGTCATCATTGCTGCAGCTCTCGTTGTCTTCAAGAAGAGAGTCTGATTGACTTAATACGCCCTTATAGCCGTCTGTTATTGCAGGCGGCTATTTTTTTATTGACTGAAAGATTCAGGCGTGGTATATTAATTTTTAAAGAAAATCAACTCAGATGGAGGTATAAACTCAATGAGCAAATATAAAATTGAAACAAACTGTGTCCAGGCAGGATACTCCCCCAAAAACGGTGAGCCCAGAGTTCTTCCTATCTATCAGAGCACAACCTTTAAGTACGACAGCTCTGACGATATGGCTGCACTCTTCGATCTTGAGGCTGACGGCTTTTTCTATACCCGTCTTGCAAACCCCACCTGCGATGCAGTAGAGAGAAAGATCGCTGCACTTGAAGGCGGCGTTGCTGCAATCCTCTGTGCATCCGGTCAGTCCGCAAGCATGTTTACCATCGTAAATATCTGCCACGCAGGCGACCATGTTATTTCTTCCTCCGAGGTTTACGGCGGTACATTCAATCTTTTCAACAAGACTCTCCGTGAGCTTGGTATCGAGGTCGACTTTGTATCTCCCGACGCTACAACCGAAGAAATCAATGCGCTTTTCAAAGAGAACACCAAGTGTGTATGGGGCGAAACTCTTTCCAACCCCTCTCTCTGTGTTCTTGACATCGAAAGATGGGCTTCCATCGCACACGCACACAATGTCCCCCTTGTTGTTGACAACACCTTCCCCACTCCCATAAACTGCAGACCCATCGAATGGGGTGCCGATATCGTTGTTCACTCCACATCAAAGTACCTTGACGGTCATGCAGTTGCTCTCGGCGGTGTAATAGTTGACTCCGGCAACTTCGACTGGACAAACGGCAAATATCCCGCATTTACTACTCCCGACGAATCTTACCACGGACTTATTTACACCGAGCATTTCGGAAAGGCAGCATTCGCTGCAAAGATCAGAGCTCACATCATGAGAGATATGGGTGCTATCATGGCTCCCATGAACGGCTTCCTTCTCAATCTCGGTACCGAAACCCTTCACCTTCGTATGCCCCGTCACTGCGAAAACGCTCTGAAGGTAGCAAAATGGCTCAATGAGCATGATATGGTCGCATGGGTATCCTATCCTTCTCTTGAAGGTGATAAATACTATGAGCTTGCAAGCAAATACATGCCTGACGGCACCTGCGGCGTTGTAACCTTCGGCATCAAGGGCGGCAGAGAGGCTGCAACTGTATTTATGGATGCGCTCAAGCTCTGCGCAATCGTAACTCATGTTGCCGATGCAAGAACCTGCATCCTTCACCCTGCCTCCACAACTCACCGTCAGCTTACTGACGAAGAGCTTGTTGCATGCGGTGTTTCCCCCGACCTTCTCAGACTTTCTGTCGGTATAGAAAATGCTGATGATATCATCAATGACCTTGCACAGGCATTTGATGCTGTAAAATAACACAAAAAGCAAAAAGACGTTGAGGAAAACCTCAACGTCTTTTTTATTATTTCACATATTCAATAACATCAGTAATATCCGTTATAAGCTTTACCCCTTTGCTTTCGAGCAAAGCTCTGTTCTGATGACCCTTGGGAATAACCACATATTCAGCTCCTACCCCTGCTGCGGTGTCTCTGTCATGGGTCATATCTCCGACAAAAAGTGTTCGTTCAGGAGAAATTCCTTTTCTTTCAAGATAGAGCCTTGCCCTTTCAGTTTTGCTGCCGATCATAAGATCGTCAGCACCGAGAACCTCATCAAAGTACGAATCAATCCCAAAGGCACAGGTGTCTCTGCGAACCTTTTCCTTATGACTTGAAGACACAACCGCCTGCACAATCCCCATATCTCTGAGGGTTTTCAGTACATTGACAGTCCCTTCATGCAGTGAAGCATTCTTTATTCTTTCATCATAGTATTTCGAAAACCACACTACAAGTCTGTCAAAAGGTGCTTTTTCAGGATAAAACAGGTAATCATAATAATGATCCATACCGTCACGCATAAGATGATAATAGTCATCCATATCGATATTCTTCCTGCCCAGATCGCATAGAATATCATTTACAGCCGCGCAAGCAATATGAGCATCATTTATTAGCGTCCCGTTCCAGTCCCATATCACGCAGTCAAACCTGCTCATAACATATCTCCTGTAAAATCGATGAGATTGACCTTGTGTCTTTCCGCAAAATCCACAGCATCATTTACAAAGGCGTCGCACAGATGTCCCGGACAGTGAGCATCCGCGCCGATTATTACCTTTGAACCGACCTCAGCCACTGTATCCCAGAAGCGCCAGTACGGATAGGGATATCTTAAATGCCCCTCCTGATAGGTATGCCCTCTTCTCATGCCGTTTGCATTGATTTCAAGAGGTATTCCCGTGTCAAGAGATGTCTTCGCGATAATATACGCCGCTTCATCCGCTTCAGCACAGTGCTCTGTCAGTCTCATTGCATACAGGTCAGGGTGTGCAACAAAGGAATAAAGACCTGTTTCCATCGCCTCTGCCACAGATTTTGCAAAGGGAACAAATTCACTTTTATCCGTAAGGAAAAATGAATTATGCATTTCGCCGCTGTCATCATAGAACTCGTGAGGACCGAGTGCGAAATAATCAACACTGTCCCTCTCCTTCATCGATCTGAGAACAGGCAGCTTATCACGGGCGTATTCATACTCAAAACCTGCAAAAATCTTAATTCTTCCGCTGTATTTTTCCTTCAGGGCAGAAATGGTGTCAAGATAATCATCTGCTTCTTCCCACAACATCCTGTAGCCGTTTGTCCCCCACGGCTCAGGGCCGTGATCGGATATTCCGAGCTGTGTAAGTCCGCATTTAATTGCCTCAAGAACATAGTCCTCCTCTGTACCGTCAGCATGATTGCAGCGGTAGGTGTGAGTATGGAAATTTGTCTTAATCATCAGATCACCTTAATTCCGAGTAATTCATAACTCAGTCCGAAATAATTGATATTCAGTAACACTATTGCAGCAATCAGTATGCCTGCAAAAACAAGCATCAGAAAATCGAGGAATCCGAATTTCGGAACATTCAGCCTTGTCCTGTTTCCATCTCCTGTATAGCAGCGGCATTCCATAGCTGTAGCAAGATCAAATGCTCTGCGGTATGATGATACAATAAGAGGCACAAGAACAGGAATCAGGGCTTTTACCTTCTTGATAATTCCGCCGCTGTCAAGGTCGGCACCTCTCGCCTTCTGAGCACTCATAATTTTTTCCGTTTCCTCAAGCAGTGTGGGAACAAAGCGAAGAGCAATAGTCATCATCATAGAAAGCTCATGAACTCTGACTCTGAAAATTTTCAGCGGAGAGAGCAGCCATTCAATGGCGCCTGTCAGAGCTGTCGGAGAAGTAGTAAAGGAAAGGACACTGCTGCATATAATCAGAGATGTCAGGCGTATGGCAATCAGTACACACTGAGCTACGCCTTCAGAATATATCTGAACCTTGCCCCAGTTAATCAGGGGCTCTCCTTCACCCTTTACATAAAAGAGATTAAGAAGCGCTGAAATAAGAAGGATTATCCAAATAGCTTTAAGTCCCTTGAAATAAAGCTTTACAGGAACCCTTGTCATGATAACGGAAATAAATGTTGCCGCCAGCATGACAAGCGCACCCAGCAGGTTCTGTGCAACAAATATCATGACAATCATCATGATAAGCCAGAGCAGCTTTGTTCTTGCATCAAGCTTATGGAAGAATGATTTCCCCGGGAAATACTGTCCAAGAGTAATATCACTCATCTTCAGAACCTCCCTTCCTGAGAAGACGCAGCGCAGCTTTTACGCCCTCTTCAACGCTGAAAACAGCGCTGTCAACATAAAAGCCCAGCTTCTGAAGTTCCATGAAAATCTGGGATATCTGAGGTATCTTCAGACCCATTTCCGAAAGTTTATCAGCATGAGAGAATACCTCCCTGACCGAGCCCTGCATTTCAAGCTTTCCATCATTCAGTACAATTACTCTCTCTGCTCTTGCTGCAACATCCTCCATGGAGTGAGATACGAGTATAATTGTCGCACCTGTCTCACGGCGGTATCTGTCAACAAGGTCAAGTACAATCTCTCTGCCCCTGGGGTCAAGACCAGCAGTGGGTTCGTCAAGAATAAGCACCTTTGGCGCCATTGCCATGACACCTGCGATTGCAGCTCTGCGCTTTTCTCCTCCTGACAGGTCAAAGGGAGACTTATCAAGAAGCGATGTTATGCCCACAAGTTTTGCGGTATCCTCCACAATCGCCTTTATCTCATTGTCATTATAGCCCTGATTTGTAGGTCCGTAGGCTATATCCTCCCTTACAGTTTCAGCGAAAAGCTGATACTCAGGAAACTGAAATACCATTCCGACCTTGAATCTTACATTTTTGATTTTCTTTGGTTTTGCCCAGATATCGCGACCGTCAAGCAGAACCTTGCCCGAGCTGGGCTTGAGCAAACCGTTCAGAAGCTGAACCAATGTGGATTTGCCCGAACCGGTATGTCCGATTACGGCAACATATTCACCCTGCTCAATCTTCAGTGAGCAATCCTTCAGTGCTGTTCGCTCAAAGGGTGTTCCTGCACCGTAGGTCAGCGTCAGATTTTTAGTTTCAATTACCGTCATTTTAAGTTCCTTATCTGTATTTATTCAGGATTCTGTCAAACATGGCAATCCTGTATATAGTCAATATTGCGCCCTGAAGATGCTTCTGTCCTGCATTTGAAAATATATATGTAATCTCCTGCAACAGCATTTACAGTATCGTCTGTATAACCGTGATAATACAGCTTTGCGCCAAGTCTGTTCAATATATCCTCATGAGAATTCACATAGGAACGGTCAAACCTTCTTGAACAGACGCCTGCCGCAGAATTCTCCGTTTGTATTTCGCCGATATCTTCGCCGATAACAAGCTTTGCCCATAACGCGTAAATATCAACACCCAAAGCGCAGCTCATTGCATCCACCACATATTCTGCAGGCGGATTGAATTCTGCTCGGACAAGGCAGCAGCATCCAGGTGTTTTGACAAAATCAAAATGGAAGAAACCTCTTCCCATTCTATATTCCTTCAGCATCCACAAGCACAGCTCGCGAAGCTTTTTATCAGCACTGACAGTGGTAAACGACATAAGACTGCCTGATTCTGCTATTTGCATCGGCTCTTCGGAAAACGCCGAAGAAGTGCAGAGTATCACTTCATTATTGTCATCTGCAAGTCCGTCAACACTTATATATTCACCTTCCGGAATATCATAAAGTAAATATCCGCAGTTTATTTTATCTTCAAGCAGAGCTTCTGCCGATGCTTTGCTGTTGATTCTCAGCAGTCCCTTACGCTTGTCGGATTCATGTACGGCTGCAATCGGATAACCGCACTCACGAGCAAATTTCAGCGCTCCTGAAAGGGAAACAAGCTTTTTCTTTTCAGTGACAGGAACTCCTGCTCGGTTGGCGCAGGCAAGAGAATTTCTGAAATTGATAACATTCCCTGTATTCTCTGTTTTAATTCCTGCTATACGAAAATCAACTCTGAGCTCAGCTTCGAGATCAAGCCAGTAAGGATTAAGAGAAGCCATATAATCGATTCTTCCGTATTTATGAATAAAAAAGGCACACGCCCGATAAACTGCATCATAATCGTGCAGATCGCCCACTCTGTAATATTCCGTCATGCTTCCCCTGAGAATTGCAGAAAAAGTCTCATACCCTGCATCTCCGATTCCAAGCACATTTATTCCTGCATTGCTCAGAGCGGAAACATACTTATAATGACCCGAAGGGTAATTCGGCGATATGAATACAAAATTCACTCAATCTGCACCTCCCTGTGTTTTCAGTACATATCTGAATTAATATTATAACAGACAAAGGCATAATTTTCCATATCATAATCATATAATTGCGTAAAAATTTTGCACAACAAATAATCCCCAAACCGCCTAAAACTAAGCTGAAATGCCGTTAATTATGTACATAGCAGAGCTGCACGCAACTGCTATGCCCTGCAAAGATTAAATTGTCAGCCTGCCTTCTTCATCTTCCAGTATCAGAAGTATTTTCTCTTCTCTAAGATTGTCGGCATTTATATAAACCAGCACTTCTGTATCATCCTCGCCATCACAGAGAAACTCCCAGCAGAGCGCTTCATTCCTTCCGTCTGTAGGAATTACCGCAAGCTGAGCATTTTCTGTTTCAAGATGTCTGCTGACAATCTTTTCTGCTTCACTTCTGTCAACAGAAGCCGAAAGGCTTCCGCGGGCGTGATGATTCATAACATAATCTCTTGCATCAAGCTCAACAACCTCGCCGTTATCAAGTGCAACTGTAACCTTTATCATGTCAGGGTACATTACCACACCGTTTTCAACGCAGGTAAAATTCATCAAGCAGCAGTCAGAATAGATTTCGTAGTAGTGACTCGACATTTCGCCGAAGCCTCTCTCTTTCAGATATAGCTCTGCAATCTCTTCAGCCTTATCTGCATCAATTTTTGAATCGCCAACCTGACGGCTGTTTATCAGATATACCATTCTGCCGCCCTGTACTGATACACCAACCTCTGTATTCCTTCCGCCAAACACATACATCGGCAGATTGCCTTCGACCGAGCGGATATATCCTATGCTGTCATCATTGGAAAATCTGCGTGCAGTTTCCAGTGCCTTCTCCTTGGAAACTCTCACATCGTTTTTTATAAGCATCGGCTTATTTTCATAGATGTGATCAGAAAAAGGTCCGTCATATATCAAGGCAGGATAGTCTGTAAAGTCATCTGCCATTACATCAACAGATGCTGATGACTGTGGGCTTTTTTCATTATTAATTTCAAAATCAAGAATCGTTTCACTGTATCCCGGCCACATTCCGCTGTCAGCACTGCGAGCCATTATCTCATCCAGCATAAGCTTGAGCTTTGCCGTGTATTTTTCGAGTTCTTTTAGCTGATGAAGCTCCTCATCGGTAAGATCTTCATCAAGATAGCGTTTTTTCGCAAGTGAGCCTGCATAATTACCCACATGGGAAATAAACCTGTTTACATTATCAAGCTCTCCTATTGCAGACGGCAGCTGAGACAGCTCAGATTTTGCCGCAGCGGAATCAGAATACAGCTTGGACGCAAGGGCTGCAAACTGCTCGGCGGAGCCTGCACAAAGAGATTTTTTCAATGTAATGTCAATACTGTCAATCGACTCGGAAAGGCTTAAAAGAGCTCTCTGGTAACTGTATTCGCTCTTCTGTCTCTCTTTCATGTAGCCAACCCAGCCTGTCACAGCAAAAACCACTGCCACTGCCAGAGCAGCAGCAGAATAAGCAGCTATTCTCACTGCGATTCTTTTTTTGATTCTGACTGTCATTTTATCTTTTCCCTTCCGATAATTTGTATTGCTATTTTTATCTTCTGCAAGTCATCTGATACTTGAAATTTTATGGCAATTTTGACTTGCCTTTCCTTGACATCTGCACTGAATAAGAATAAGATGCAGTAATGAAACAGCTCGGTTTATCCTGTGTTCAAACAAAAGTCACACAATAATCATCCTGCTGTGTTAGAATTCCTTACGGAGGGTTATATAAAATGAAGATAATTGACATGCACTCACACATTTTCCCTGAGAAGATTGCCGCAAAGGCAACCGCTTCTGTCGGGAATTTTTACGATACTGATATGGGATTCCTCGGCAACTCGGAAACATTGCTGAAAATGGGTACTGCCGCAGGCGTTACCGGATATGTTGTACACTCTGTTGCCACAACAGCCCACCAGGTACGTTCCATCAACGATTTTCTTTATCAGGAATGTGAAAAACATCCCGAATTCATTCCCTTTGCAGCCATGCACCCTGATTTCGATGATATTCCCGGTGAAATCGAGCGCGTGATCTCCATGGGCTTCAAGGGAATTAAGCTGCATCCTGATTTTCAGCAGTTTTTAATTGACGAGGAACGTGCAATGCCTATTTACGAGGCAGCTCAGGGACGTCTTCCCATTCTCTTCCACACAGGCGATTATCGCTATGAGTGGTCAAAACCCCAGCGTCTGGCAAATATCATTGACACATTCCCGAAGCTCGACTGCATAGCAGCTCACTTCGGCGGCTGGTCTGAGCCTGATACTGCTATCAGGTCACTTCTTGAGCGCCGCTGCTGGGTGGATACCTCTTCCTCCTACGGCTTTTTGAATGACTTCGACAAGATGCGCGAACTCATAAAGCTCTGGGGCGCGGACAGGCTCCTCTTCGGCTCCGATTTTCCCATGTGGGATCCTGCTTCTGAGCTTGAATGGCTCAGAAGATGTGAACTCTCTGACGAAGATATGGAAAAGATACTCCATAAAAACACAGAAAAATTACTCGGCATTGAATAACAACCCAAAAGGATTGATTTGATGATCAAGGTCGAACATCTTACGAAGAAATATGGTAAGGTTCACGCTTTAAAGGATATCAGCTTTACAGTTGAATCAGGTGAAATTGTAGGATTTCTCGGTCCCAACGGAGCAGGCAAGACTACCACAATGAATATAATAACAGGTTATCTCTCGTCATCATCAGGAAATGTCTCCATTGACGGATGCGATATACTGGAAAACCCCTCTCAGGCAAAATCCAGAATCGGTTATCTCCCTGAGCAGCCTCCCCTGTACCTTAACATGACCGTCAATGAATACCTCAATTTCATATATGAGCTCAAGGGATGTCTGCTGCCAAGAGAAAAGCATCTCAGCGAGGTGTGCGATCTTACAGGCATCTCCAAAGTCCGCAGCAGACTTATCGGCAATCTTTCCAAGGGCTACCGCCAGCGAGTAGGCATTGCTCAGGCTCTTGTCTGCAATCCTCCTGTGCTTATACTGGATGAGCCCACCATCGGTCTTGACCCTGCTCAGATCATTGAGATACGCACCCTTATCCGTAAGCTTGGCATAAGGCACACCGTCATACTCTCAAGTCATATTCTCAGCGAGGTGCAGACAATCTGCAGCCGCATTATCATGCTCGACCACGGGCGCGTTGTTGCTGACAGCAGCACCTCTGACCTCGGAAAATCCACCGGCGGCTCTGCTTTGAAGATTCTTATCGAAGGCGACCCCAGAAAGGCACTCGATACACTCAGCAATGTAAACGGTGTTTCAAAAGCGGAAATCATCGGTCAGAAGTCTTCCTCCATAACTGAATTTCAGGTTTTCTGCAGCGCAGATTATGACATACGCCGCGAGATTTTCAAAGCGATGTCCGCCGATAACTTTATTATTCTCGATATTCACAGCACTGAACCCAGTCTTGAGGATATCTTCATGTCACTTACCGCAAAGGAGGAAGAACAGTGAAGTCAATCTTAAAAAAGGAGTTTGCAACCTATTTCCGTTCTCCTCTCGGGTATGTGTTCTGTGCAGCATATCTGCTTTTTTCAAGCATCTACTTTCAGGGTATTCTTTCCTACGGCGTTTCTGATTATTTCACCGATATCTACGCCGGCATGCGATATTTTGTCCTTCTTCTCATCCCGATACTGACAATGAGACTTTTCAGCGAAGAACGCAAACACAAAACCGATCAGGTTCTTATCACATCACCTGTCAGCATTACTTCCATCGTTCTCGGAAAGTTTTTTGCAGCATTCATCGTGTATGCAGGTTGTGTTATGTTCACCCTTGTCTTTGCTGTCGTTATGTCACTTTTCGTAGCACCTCCCTGGATGCTGATAATCGGCAATATAATCGGAACACTTTTCTACGGAGCAACCTTTATCGCACTCGGTCTCTTTATTTCCAGCACTACAGAAAATCAGACCGTCGCAGCAATCCTCACCTTTACCGTAAATATCATCCTTATGCTTATTGACTCCATTGTTCCGATGTTCACAAACAACAAGTATGCAATCGCCATTGTATCCTGGATATCCTTTGCCGAAAGATATGACCCCTTTACAATAGGCGTTCTGGACTTTTCAAGTCTTGTGTATTTCCTGTCCGTCTGTGCGGTCTTTATTTTCCTGACGGTTCGCGTTATTGAGCGCCGTCGCTGGAGCTAGGAGGTATCATATGAGCAGAAAAAAACAGAATAATATCCCTCCTCACAGCGATGCTATCGACGATATGCTCCGGGAGCTTTCTGCGGTATCGCAGGACAAACATCCAGAAAATAATTCAGATGAATACACTGAAGCTATCCCTTTCGGAGAAAGAATCAGAGCATTTTTCAGAAATGAAAACGGCGAGCGCAATGCTTTTCTGAGTAAACTGAAGGCCAACCTTAAAAGCGCCAGAGCGAAGCACGGCTCGATGTCTGTTGTGGTATCCGCAGTATTTCTTGTAATCGTTATTCTCATCAACGTAATTGCGGTGGCGCTTACCGACAGATACCCTCTTCTGAATCTTGACCTTACAGATGAATCCACATATTCCCTGTCCTCTACCACAATCGATATTTTAAAATCCATCGATGACGAGATAGCAATTATAATACTTGCATCAGAGGAATCCTGCACCTCCCCCAGCAGTGATTTTGACCCATATAACCAGATTCCTCAGGCTCATGAGCTTATCATGCGCTATGGGGCTTATTCTGATAAAATCAGCATTGAACATGTTGACCTTACAAGAACACCGCAGATACTTAACGAAGATTTCCTCAGCGAGTATTCAAGCCAGCTGACCGACTACTATATAATTGTTCTCAATAAAAACACAGGTCGCGTCAGCATCACATCTTTCTACGACATGCTGCCATATCTGCAGTATGTCCTGAACTCCTATCTCTACTATGACGTATCCCCTGATGATTACGAGCTTTCCAGCTCCTACGCCGAAGCTGAGCTTACATCTGCAATTCGCTCTGTTGTTATTGACCGCGAAGTAATGCCTGGTGCGGCTTATATCAACACAACAGAATCCGCACCATTCCTGTCTTCTCTTGAGAACAACGGATATGAGCTTATGGAGATATCCTTCAATGACGATATCCCTCAGAATGCTGATATTTTTGTGCTCGAGACACCCTATCAGGATATTTCCACATGGTTTGCAAACCGCATCGAAGCGTGGCTTTACAACAACGGCTCCTACGGAAAGACCCTTATCGTTTTCACTGTCCCCTCTGCTCCCGAAATGCCTCAGCTGAATGCACTGCTTGAAAACTGGGGAATGAGATACACAACTGACATCGTATACGAAAGCGACAGTTCAAATGTAGTCGCAGGCTCTTCACTGGACAGCTATTTCTACACTCAGTATACCGATTCTGTATTTACAGCTCCCCTTTCCGATTCAGGCAAGGACACCCGTGTTATAATGCCCAACAACATTGAACTGCTTTTTGACAGCAGCAATGAAAAAACCACCAACGCTATTCTTACAACCACCACAGGGGGCTACGCCTGTGCAACGGCTGATGAGTACGACGAAGTAAAGGGCTCTGACAACGGCGCAGGAGTCAAGACCGTAATGGCGATCTCCTCCCATTACAGCACCGATTCAGAAGGCAAGGAAATACAGAGCAATGTTGTTCTTGCCCCTGCATCTATCTACTATACCGATGTTTTTTCAAGCTCACAGTTCGGCAATTTCTCTCTCATGCTCTCAATATGCAATGAGTTCACCGGAATGGGCGATGTGTATATCGATATCCAGGCAAAGCATCTTTCCGATATTGATTTCTCTATCTCCAGCTCCTCGCTGTCTGCCATAACCTTTATTTTCACCCTTCTTGTTCCCATGATTGTCATTGGCGTCGGAATATATGTATATATCAGGAGGAGATTCCTGTGAGAGACAAAAAGCGAATTCTTATTCTCCTGCTGTGCCTGTGTGTAGTTCTTGGTTTCACCGTATTTATGCTTCTCAGACATCAGGATGAGACTTCCGAAGGTATTTTTGAAGAATCAGCCGCAGAGCATGAGCACGAAATTGATCCAAGCTTTGTAGAAAACACCACAGGCGAATTGCTCATCGACAAAGAGTCAGCGGATATTGACACACTGGTTCTCTCCAACGCAAACGGAACATTTACAATAAAACGGGACAGTGTGACTGCTTCCCTTTACATCGAGGAAATCGACAGGGATATACCAATCAGCGATGATTTCATTGAATACGTCTGGTACTACGGCTACTGCCTCGGTTATAATTATAAAATCATCAGTACAACCGATTCTCCTGTAGTGTATTCCGACTTCGGGCTTGATTCTCCCGCTGCAAGCTTTTCTGTCAGCTATAAGGATGGCTCAGCAATCTCCTTTGACGTTGGAAACTCACTTGTGACCTCTGATGATATTCACTATATCTCCTTCAACGGTTATGATAACACCGTATTTATAACCGAAATGTCACTCGCTGCTTTTCAGGGTGAGAGCTACTTTATTGACACCGACTTTTTCGGTGTTTCCTCCGAAGAAGACGATATCAGAATAGGCACGGTAAAAATCAGCGGTTCAGCAATCCCCGATAAAATTGTAATTGAACCGTATTCCAGCGATGACAGAAGCGACCAGTCATATGGCCATTCCCATATCCTTACTTCACCCGTTAAGGCTGCTGTCAATGACACAAATGCCACTGCACTTGTCAATGAGCTTATCTACCTGGCTGCAGATTCCGCTGTAGTCAGCAGTCCTGACAAGAAAACCCTTGCTGAATACGGTCTTGATAAACCCACTCTGGTTTTCACTTTTGAGCGCAACGGCAAGCAGCAGGTTCTGTCCATCGGAAAAACCGACAGAACAACTTATTGCTACGCCATGCTCAAGGGTCTTGATGTAATTTACAATATAGACCCTGCGCAAGCTGAAGCGATTCTGTCCTCTTCCCTTTCATTCTACCGTTCAGGCGAGCTTCGCCGCTACAGTATGCAGGCTGTTGAAAGTGTTACTGTCTCTTTCCTTGACGAAACCCATGAATTCTCAGTCACCCGTTCTGCGTTATCAGAAGATGACTACTATGAATATCATGCATTTTCAGGAAATCTTGAGCTGAACCTTGACTACTACAGAGATTTCCTCTCTGTTCTCAGCAGCGCTTATGCTGTTAACTGGGATAACAAAGCTGCTTCAGATTCCGCATATCTTACCGTCACAGTTGATTACTTCGATAGTTTTGACAGAGATGACGATGTACTGGAATTCTACGAAGCAGACTACGGCAGGTATGTTTGCAGCATCAACGGCAAGAAGACCGCAAATGTTTCTTCAATCTATCTCGTCAGCGTAATTGACGCTTCAAGAAGACTGTCCGAAAACAAGAAAATATAGCTGAAAAACCCGCGAAGGCACAACCTTCGCGGGCTTTTGTCATTTATTAAGTTCATCCTGCAGAACAGAATCAAGTCTCTGAAGTTTTTCGCTGTTCATCTGAGGTATACCTTCCAGTGCAAAAGGTATATTCAGAGCTCTGTATTTTTCAATACACAGGTTCTTAAACGGCAGAAGCTCAACTTTTGTGATAACGGAATAACACTTCAAAAGTCTTGCAAGAGCTCTGACGTCCTCTTCATTATCGTTGATTCCGGGTACTACAACATGCCGTATCCATGTTTCTTTCTTCAGCCTTTCAAGCTTTTCAATAAAGCCCAGCACACTGCCAAGACTTCCGCCTGTATATTTTTTATAGTCCCCTTCTGTTGTAAATTTCACATCCAGAAGAACCATATCTGTCAGCTCAAGCAGTCTGTCAACATCGGAATTATCTATCTCTCCGCAGGTATCAATGGCTATATGAAGTCCTTTTTCGCTGACAAGTGAAATAACTTCACAGATGAAATCAGCCTGAAGGCATGGTTCACCGCCTGAAAAAGTCACTCCGCCGTTCTTTATGTAGGGATAAAGCCTGATTATTTTTTCTGCAAGTTCTGATGCGTCCATGAGATCACCTTTACTGCATTCCCATGTGTCGGGATTATGGCAGTATATGCACCTGAGCGGACACCCTTCGGTAAATACAACCGCGCGAACACCGGGACCGTCAACAGTCCCCAGGGACTGCAGGCTATGTATATATCCCTGCATATTATACCGATTCGTGGAAGGTACGGCTGATAACTTCCTTCTGCTGTTCCTTTGAAAGCTTATGGAAATTGACAGCGTAGCCCGAAACACGGATTGTCAGGTTGGGATAAAGCTCGGGATTTTCCATTGCATCAACAAGCTTCTGTCTGTCAAGAACATTGACATTTATGTGGTGAGCCTTCTGCACAAAATAACCGTCCAGTATATTTACAAGGTTATCGATGCGCTCTCCCTCACTCTTGCCCAGAGCATCAGGAACAATGGAGAAGGTATTTGAAATACCGTCACGGCAGGAATCATAGCAGATTTTGGCAACAGAATTGAGTGAAGCCAGTGCTCCGCACTTTTCTCTGTTGTGCATGGGGTTTGCACCGGGTGCGAAGGGCTCACCTGCTTTTCTTCCGTCAGGAGTGGCGCCTGTCTTCTTGCCGTATACAACATTGCTTGTGATTGTCAGAACAGAAAGAGTGTGTTTTGCCCCCCTGTAAGCGGGATTCTTGCGAAGCTCGGTTATAAACCTGTCCATAAGCTCCTTTGCAATCTCGTCTGCTCTGTCATCATCGTTACCGTATTTCGGGAAATCACCCTCAGTTACAAAATCGCAGATTAGACCTCTTTCATCAAACTGAGGACGCACCTTTGCATATTTTATTGCAGAAAGGCTGTCGGTAATTACAGACAGTCCTGCAACGCCGAATGCCATGACGCGCTCAACATCGGTGTCGTGAAGTGCAAGCTGAGTCTTTTCATAAGCATACTTGTCATGCATGAAGTGTATGACGTTCATTGTGTCAACATACTCACCTGCAAGCCAGCTGAGATAATAATCAAGTCTGCTGCGCACTTCAGAGTAGTCAAGTACTCCTTCTGAAACAACGGGCATTTCGGGACCTATCTTAATATCGTACTTTTCCTCTCTGCCGCCGTTGAGGGCAAGAAGCAGAACCTTGGGAAGATTACATCTTGCACCGAAGAACTGCATCTGCTTTCCGACCTTCATCGCACTGACACAGCAGGCAATTGCATAATCATCGCCATAAACAGGTCTCATAAGATCATCGTTCTCATACTGAATGGAGTCAGTCTCGATGGATACTCTTGCGCAGTAACGCTTGAAGGGTGCAGGGAGACTCTCTGACCAGAGAACAGTAAGGTTCGGTTCAGGAGCGCAGCCAAGATTATAGAGAGTATGCAGGAAGCGGAATGAGGTCTTTGTAACAAGGGTTCTTCCGTCTTCGCCCATGCCGCCTACAGCCTCAGTGATCCAGACAGGGTCGCCACCGAAAAGCTCGTTATATTCAGGAGTGCGCAGATGTCTTATCATTCTCAGCTTCATAACAAACTGGTCAATAAGCTCCTGAGCTTCCGCTTCAGAGAGGATTCCCTTTCTTATATCGCGCTCAATATATATATCAATGAAAGTGCCTGTTCTGCCGAGAGACATTGCCGCACCATTCTGCTCCTTGTTTGCTGCAAGGTATCCGAAATAAAGCCACTGAATGGCTTCCTTTGCATTTGTAGCCGGCTTCGAGATATCAATGCCGTATAGTGCAGCCATCTCTTTGAGCTTCTGCAAAAAGTCGATCTGCTTATAAAGCTCCTCGGAGAGACGGATATTCTCCTCGGTCATACGCTTTCTTCCAAGCTCAGTCTTATCTTTTTTCTTCTCTTCAATGAGAGCATCTATGCCGTAAAGCGCTATTCTTCTGTAGTCACCGATAATTCTTCCTCTGCCGTAAGCATCAGGCAGACCTGTGAGAATGCCTGTGTGACGCATGGCTCTCATGCTGTCTGTATACACTCTGAAAACGCCGTCGTTATGAGTTGTCTTATAATAGAATTCTCTCTCAATTTCTTCAGAAAGCTCCTCGCCGTAGGCTCTGCAGGCGCTTCTTGCCATTCGAATTCCGCCAAAGGGATTTACTCCGCGAACTAAAGGAGCGCCGGTCTGAAGACCGACAATAAGCTCATCTTCCTTTGAAAGGTATGCTGCAGGATAGTTAAGGAGAGAAGATACAGTATTGGTATCAACACCTATAACACCGCCCTTTTCTCTCTCTTCTGCAAGCTTCTCTTCAAGCTTTCCGTAAAGCCTTACCGTTCTTTCCGTAGGTTCTGACAGAAAACTCTCATCACCGATATAAGGAATATAATTCTTCTGAATAAACTCTCTGACGTTGATTTCATCACACCATTTACCTGTAATGAAACCATCCCATTCTGCGGTAAATTTTTCCATAATGCACTCTCCTGTTTCAGTTCGTTTATTTTGTGACAAACAAAAAAGCAGCTTTGCTTATCACAAAACTGCCCAGACGGTCGGCATCATATATTCCCGGCTTCCCACAGGTTACCCTGTTTATCCGCCAGTCACCGGGAACACTCTTCAATTGCAAGGGCAGTATAGCATATTTGGGGTGGAAAATCAATCTGTTCATCTAAAAAATACTGCGAATAAAATTGCCTGCCTTTTGATTTAATTATATCATTTTTCCCCAAACAATCAACCGTTTTCTATTTTTCTCTCATATATATCCATTTTCATATTGACAATCGGTTAAAAATGTTATATCATCTAATCGCTTTAGTGATTGAAAGCTTAAAAGCTTAAAAACGTAAAATCGTTAAAGCGAAAGGAGTAATCTATCATGTCCAAAGAACTGACTATATGGGTTGTTATTGGCGTCTACATGTTATTCATGCTGGTTATCGGTCTTCTTAACAAGAAAAGCAGTGAAAGCATGACAAGCTTTACCGTTGGCAACAGAAGCGCAGGCGGCTGGATATCTGCCCTCAGCTACGGCACCGCATATTTCAGTGCAGTTATGTTTATCGGTTATGCCGGCAAAACCGGCTGGGGTTTCGGCAGCTGGGCCATTCTCACCGGTATCGGCAATGCGCTTATCGGCTCTCTGCTTGCATGGATTGTCCTTGCAAACCGCACAAGAGAAACCACCAGAAGGCTAAAAATCAAATCCATGCCTCAGTTCTTCACTGCCCGCTTTAACAGCAACGCTATGAAAGTATACTGTGCAATAGTAATTTTCATTTTCCTTGTTCCCTATTCTGCAAGTGTTTATAAGGGCCTTACAAGCGTATGCTCCGTACTGCTCGGTCTTGATGAAATGCTCTGCATGGTCATCATCGCAATCGTTTCTGCCGTAATCATCGTACTCGGCGGCTATCTCGCACAGCTCAAGGCTGACTTTGTTCAGGGCATAATCATGTTTGTGGGCGTTGCACTTCTTATTTTCTTCGTTCTCAAGAGTGATAAGCTGGGCGGTCTTACAGCAGGTCTTGATAAGCTCGCTGCCGAAACCGACAAGCTCGGACTTACTGCAAAGAACCACATCAGCCTCTGGGCAACCATCATTATGACCTCCCTCGGCACATGGGGACTTCCTCAGATGATCCACAAGTACTACGGTATAAAGGACAAGAAGGAAGTTGTAAGAGGTACTGTTATTTCCACAATCTTCTGTCTGCTGGTATCAGGTGGCGGATACTATATCGGTTCCTTCGGTCATGTTTTCTTCTCCGAGCTTCCTGAGGGCGGTGTTGACTACATCGTTCCCCATATGCTCAACGAAGCAGGTCTCCCCAATATCCTCCTCGGTGTTGTCCTTGTTCTTCTTATTGCTGCCTCAGTTTCCACCCTTTCTTCCATCACAATCACAGCCTGCTCCACTGTTACAATGGACATTGTAAAGGGTCAGTTCAAAAAGGACATCACTCCCAAGACTCAGGCTGTTCTAACCAAGATATTCTGTGTTGCATTCATTGCAATAAGCTTCGTTGTTGCAAACTCCGACACTCCCATTCTCGATATGATGAGCTATTCCTGGGGTATCATCAGCGGTGCATTCCTTGCTCCCTACATGATCTCTCTTTACTGGAAGGGTCTTAACAAGGCAGGCGGCTGGGCAGGTATGATTAGCGGTTTTGTTGTCGCTCTTCCCCCTGTTGTTGCAAAGCTCTTTGCCAACGGCTGGACAATGCCTTTCGGACTTGGAAAAGTCATGGACTGCGGTCCTATCTTCGCAGTTGCTGCAATGGTTATCTCCTTTGTTCTCTGCATCGTTGTAAGTCTGGCAACAGGCGGCAACACCGAAAAATCCAAGGAGAAATACAAGTTCTTCTACGAAGGAAGTCTTGTAGATTAGTTTAAAATTGAAGAGTAATTCGGAAGTTTCACGAATTACTCTTCAATTTTGCAATTTTATGTTGTAAAGTGTTGATAGTCTGTGTTATAATTATCTTTAATGAGTAAGGAGATGTTATGTCTATGTTCTACAATAAAGAAATAGAAACAATGCCTCGTGCGCAAATCAGAGAAATGCAGCTCGAGCGCCTTCGCTGGATGGTTGATTACTGCTACAACAACTCCCCCTTCTATCATAAGAAGCTGGGCGAGGCAGGAATCACAAGCGGCGATAAATTCAAGACTCTTGAGGATATAAAGTACATACCTTTTACCTCCAAAGAGGATATGCGTGAGACCTATCCCACAGGCATGATGGCAACATCCATGAAGGATATTGTCCGTGTTCATGCTTCTTCCGGTACTACAGGCAAACCTACTGTTGGTCTTTATACTCAGCAGGACCTCAACAACTGGGCTGATATGATGGCTCGTGTCTGCTATGCAGCAGGTGCCAGAAGCGAAGATATTTTCCAGGTTTCCTTCGGTTACGGTCTGTTTACAGGTGCTCTCGGTCTTCACTACGGACTTGAGAAGCTTGGCTGTACCGTTATCCCCGCTTCTTCAGGCAACACCCAGCGTCAGCTTATGCTCATGCGCGACTTCGGTGTAACAGGTCTTGTTGCTACCCCCTCTTATGCCGTTTATCTTGGCGAGGCTCTTTCCGAAAGTGAATATTCTCTTGATGATTACAAGCTTCGCACCGGTCTTTTCGGCTCCGAGGGCTGCACTCCCGAAATGAGAGCACAGATTGAAAAGAATCTCGGACTTTTTGCTACCGATAACTACGGTCTTACCGAAATCGGCGGTCCCGGCGCAAGCGGCGAATGTGAGCTTCGCTGCGGACTCCACTTCTGCGAGGATCACTTCCTTCCCGAAATTGTTGACCGCAACACCTTTGAACCCCTCGAGGGCGGCGAAGTCGGCGAGCTTGTTGTTACAACTCTTACCCGTCAGGGCATGCCCGTTCTTCGTTACCGCACCAAGGATATCACAAAGCTCAACTATGAGCCCTGCAAGTGCGGCAGAACAGGCGTCAGAATGGAAAAGATTATGGGCAGAAGCGACGATATGCTTATTATCAAGGGCGTCAACGTATTCCCCTCCCAGATCGAAAGTGTTATCGTCGGCATGAATCATATTGGTCCTCACTATCAGCTTATTGTCCGCCGTGAGAATGGATTTATGGATACTCTTGAAGTCAAGGTTGAGCTTATCGACGAAAGCCTGCTTGGCAGCTTCGGTGAGCTCACCAAGCTCCAGAGCACCATCAAGGAGAAGCTCAAGAGCGTTCTCGGACTTGATCTTAAGGTCACTCTCGTCGAGCCCAAGTCTCTTGAAAGATTCCAGGGCAAGGCAAAGAGAGTTCTCGATCTCAGAAATCAGAAGTAAATTTCCTTTGGAGGTTTTATCATATGAAAAAGTTACTCCTCGGCAACGAGGCTGTTGCCCGTGGTCTGTATGAGGCAGGCGTCAAGGTAGTGTCCAGCTACCCCGGCACTCCCAGTACCGAAATCACAGAATTTGCAGCTACATACAATGAAATGTACACCGAATGGGCACCCAATGAAAAGGTTGCAGCTGAGGTTGCAATCGGCGCATCCTTTGGCGGCGCCCGTGCATTCTGCGGTATGAAGCACGTTGGTCTCAACGTTGCAGCTGACCCCGTATTTACCGCTTCCTACATCGGTGTCAACGGTGGTCTTGTCATCGGCGTTGCAGATGACCCCGGTATGCATTCAAGCCAGAATGAGCAGGATTCCCGTCATCATGCCATCGCTGCAAAGCTCCCCATGCTCGAGCCCTCTGATTCTGCAGAGTGCCTTGCATTTACAAAGCTCGCTTACGAGATAAGCGAAAAGTACGACACTCCCGTAATCCTCCGTCTTTGCACCCGTGTTGCTCACAGCCGTTCTCTTGTTGAGCTTTCCGACCGTACTGAGCTCGAGCTCAAGCCCTACGAAAAGAACATCGCAAAGAACGTTATGCTCCCTGCATTTGTAAGAGGCAAGCACGTTACAGTTGAAAAAAGAACTGCTGATCTTACTGAATATGCAGGCACTGATGCTGTGGCAAAGGTTGAGATGAACGATACAAAGATCGGTGTCATCACCGCAGGTATCTCCTACTGCTACGCAAAGGAAGCTCTCGGAAACACCGTCAGCTACTTAAAGCTCGGCATGGTCAATCCCCTGCCTGTTGATATCATCAGGGACTTTGCTTCTAAGTTTGAGACCGTATATGTCATCGAAGAGCTTGAGCCTATCATTGAACACCACTGCAAGCAGCTTGGCATCAAGGTAATCGGCAAGGATCTCTTCCCCATCTGCGGCGAGTTCTCTCAGGGTCTTGTCAAGAAGCTTGTTCTTAATGAAGAAGCTGAGCAGACCAAGATCGAGGAAACCATTCCTGTCCGTCCT
>JAZUPA010000047.1:0-2544 GCA_045604945.1 Acutalibacteraceae bacterium | reverse complement strand
TTATCCACAGTGCAATTATTCCTGTTATCACCCCAGATAACAAAATGATAACGGGAGTATTAGAGCGCCGGATAATATAGGTAATGCAAATAGTCAGATTTGTTACAGAGAACAGAAGCAAAATCACTTAAACAAAGTTGTATAAGTTCTGTCGAGTGGGAATAAGCACCAAAACAGCAAAAATCGCATAACGGAGCCGTTTTCTCGGTTCTAAAAGCGAAAATGATACTGTTTTGATACTGTTTTCAAAATTCCCGCGATAATTTCATAACAAGAGGTAATCCCTCCTGTGTGAATTGCTTGATTCACACAGGAGGGATTTTTGTATTCTATACGATTATGCGGTTGTTTTGTGGCTGCGGTTCGGGAAGCAGCTCTCCATCCATTCGATGTATTCTTCCGGTGTGATGATACCCTCAGAGCACTCGTCGCGCTTGGTCAGAGCCTGATATTTCCACGCCTTGAAATCAGCTTCCTTTATCTGCCGTGACTTAACCCGTGCGTAGTATCGCTTGTAGTACCTGTTGTAGATGGGCAGCGCAGGATTGGCGGCAACCTTGGTACGGTAGTTTTCCTGGGCGGCGATCTCCTGACAGTTCTTTGTCTCGCCCGGAGCGATACGGTCGCAGTAGTTGGTGTCGTAGTTGCCTTTCATAATGAAGTATCTGCCGCACCGCTTGCATTTGCGGAAGCGAATACCGTACTCAAGCATTTTGGTGAACTCAAGCACAAGGATGTCTTCAATAGTGGAAAAGATGTAGTCGATACTTATGAAATATGGGAAACGCATACGGACATCCATCTCGGTGGGCGATACCGATTGTTCGTGAATTTTTAACGCTTACCACAAACGGTAAACTGTATCAGGAGAACGATTATCTCCGTGATGAGAATGATCGTCTGACATCGGATATTACCTATCTGACAGGTCGTCTCAAGGACTACAAGCTGCTTCACAAAATCTTCGGCCGTGAGCATATGGACGGTATGCTTGAGCAGGTGAAGCAAGCACAGAAGAACAGACGAAACAAGGCAAGGTTATTTGACCTTAACCAAGAAAAACGCACTTCTAAATCCGGACCCACGCTCTAATCAAAGGACCAAATTGGTCCCTTGAATCGAAATACAAAATCAACGACGAAAGCGTGGTGAACAATAATGACCAATTTTATAGCAGACTTCTATTACGGCAACATAGAACCGCAAGAACGTAGCACAAGAATGAACAAATCGGCACAGAAGCAGCTTGAGATCATGGTGAACAGCGAAGAAACACCAGAAGTCGTCTGTTCGTGCGAAAGTGGAACATATTTTCGCTGTTATCAAGAATCTTTTCGGATATCGAAAAACGCGATACCGCGGAAAACGAAAACAGACAGCAAAATTGAATATGATGTTTGCTCTGGCAAACCTTTATCTGGCTGACAGGCGTTTCGGTCTGTCGGTCCGATTGAGGTTTGCGTTGAGCGAACAAACAGGGATGCTTTAACCCTTTTTGACTTTCGAGTGGAGATTGATTTCTCCACTCTATTTTATTGCCCTATATGCGGTGTTGCCTTAAGTGAGGGCAACAAATCGGTTGACAGAGATAATATACTAATCCCTGATTGAAATAAAAGAGGCAGATTTAGTGCGCAGCGAGGATAACGAAGCAGGCTGGCTGACGCCAGTCAAGGAGGCTGACGCTGCTGCGTGCAAAGATGTCCTTTTATTATTTGTGTTTTTAGTCAGGGAGAATTATTACATGATATACAAAGCGCCGCCGCAAAAAAACTTGCGGCGGGGCCATTTAATAGCTGTCAGCCAATTATCTCGCCATCGACGGACAGACATCTGGTATCAGATTCTCCGTTCGCGTTCATCTCATAGTAAACGGTAAGTACATCTTTATCCAGGGATATATCGTACGCGAAGCAGAGGTCGGGATTTACGGAGGGTATTGACCACACGGTTTTTCCGGCACCGTCAATTTTCGTGCAGTCCGTGCCGATGTAACTGGTCAGATATACGCTTCCATCTTCATCGAAAACGCTGCTGAAACCGGAACCGGAATAATCGGTATTTTCCCACACAACAGAACCGTCCCCGGCGCGGAGGGCGCGAAGCCGTCCGTAGACCTTCGACAGATCGTCCCCCATGGACTCGTCATACAGACTGCTCTCACTGATGTAGACAAGACCGTTATTCATACCGAGATATTCAATGGTTGCGAACGGTGCGATCAGGCTGTCCGGAGTAACATATTCCCACATGAGTGCGTCGTTTTCGTCGTAAGCTCTCAGCGTCATATAGTGGGTCGCATGCTTGTCGTTGTTAAATGTGTATTCATGCTCGACACGGGCAGGCTGTTTTTACTCCCCCTCGATGCTGCCGACGATTATTGCTGTGGGGCCGTCCGCGCCGCCGATGATGCCGATATCCTGATTGCATCCGGAAGCAGACATCAGCATGCATCCTGCAAGCAGTATTGCGATAGCTTTTTTCATTATTATTTCCTCCATCAGTCCGTTTCTTATCAGATATTATACCTCAGCATCTCACCCT
>JAZUPA010000046.1:0-6585 GCA_045604945.1 Acutalibacteraceae bacterium | reverse complement strand
CGGCACTCATAGGAATCAAGCTTAGCCTTGACAGGCTGCCATGCGATGCTCCATACATCGTCGTTGTCGTTTATGTAGAAGTAACGTCCACCTGCATCGGTAGGAACATTGTTGTAACGATAACGGGTAAGTCTGAGAAGTCTTGCATCCTTGTAGAAGCAGTAACCGCCGGAAGTATTAGAGAACAGTCCGAAGAAGTTTTCACAGCCGAGGTAGTTGATCCAAGGATACGGAGTATCGGGACGAGTTATGCAATATTCACGTGCGGCATCGTCAAAAAAACCGAATTTCATAAATGCTTTCCTCCTGAAATATTATGTGAGATTGAGCAAAGGTGCATTTGGTGAATATGCAACACTTGCCAAACTGTCACACCCTGTAGTTTATACTATTTTTAGCGCAAAATCAATAGTTATTGCGCAAAATATAGCATGACAGGCAGTTTTTGTATACTATGTAAATTTTTTTTGCTTAATGTACTGAAATTTGAATATAATAGGTTTTAGCACAGTAACAGGTGAACGCAGTGAAGCTGCGGGAAGCAGTTGCGCACAGATGAATTATAAGCTGAAATGGAATGGATTGACGACACGGTCAGTGCCGCACAGTCTGACTGCCATCCTGAACATTGCCTTAGCATGTATTCTGTCGTGCCAGATAAATCTGCGGCAGAGCTTTCGGAGAGACCACTGCTCACCGTAGCTGCCGTCAAATACTCTGTTGTTCAGAAAATCAGGATTCTGCTCAAGTAATTCAAAGCCTTTTGCTCGGCAGGAAACGATATCAGGCTCATTGCCGACGTCAACACTAATCTCTCCGAAATAGTAACTGTTGACGCTTTTGGTATGTTGATACATTTCCTCGGCAGTAACGGGGACATTTCCGTAGAAGGTTTTACGAGGGGAGAGGACGGTGTTGCACTTATCGGGTACAGACAGATAAAGTCTGTGAAAATCCTCAGCGGATTTAAGCGTCAGAGATTTAAGTGTCATGTACTCATCTGAGATAAGGACTGTTTTTTCGCTGTCAAATATAATATCTGAATCTGCATCGCAAATTTGCAGGCTGCTGAGCTTTTCCTGAACAACAGAATAAGAATCCCCCAAGGAATCACATGAAGTTTCGACCCAGAGGCAATACTGACTGATTTCAGAATTCAGCTTGCGCAAAGCGTTTTCAGCTGTTTCGCCGCGAATATATGCTCCTGGGAAATTTTCAATATAGAACAAATGCCCTTCAGGGTTGTATTCATGAATAAGCCTGATCATAATGATACTCACCTCAAGAATAAATATTACATATCTACGCAGAAAAATTCAACATGACTTATGTTTTGTTTTAGTGTTGCAATTGTTTACATAATGATGTATAATTTAGGAAATTTAAAAAGTTGGGGGAGAATATCGTTGGCAAACAGCAGTAAATTTGATCTGAAGAGAATACCTGTTTTTATCGGTGTCACTGGACACAGAAGCATTCGCTCGCAGGGTGATGATATAGTCAGGCTCAAGAAAGCCGTCAAGGATGCGATTCTTGAAATCTGCGGAAAATGCAGGCATACTGATTTTATTCTGCTGACATCTCTTGCTGCAGGCGCTGACCAGATTGCAGCAGAGGCTGTTGTTGAAATGGCAGAGGATTCCAGATACAGAAACAAGAGCATAAAATTTGCAGTAGTCCTTCCTATGGAGAAAAAGAAATTCTTCACCAGAGTAGGGGATAAGGGACCTGATTTCACACTGCAGCAGATGCAGAATGCAGAAAGACTTATGAGCAGTGAGCACTGTGCTTTTGTATATACAATTCCAGAGCAGGAGAAGAGCGATATGGATGGAGATATCTCCGAAGATGATCTTCAGTTCCGTGAAGCTGCAAGGTTTATATCCGACAGCAGCTTTGCAGGTATAGCGCTCTGGGATGGAATGCTTGACCACAGATACCAGGCGGGAACAGGACCTACTGTTCGCGATTTCCTTCACGGTAAAGCTTATCGCCGTAATTCCCGCCCCCGTATTTCTATTCCAGAGACAAGACCCATATACCACATTTTCACACCTCAGGAGGGGGCAGAGCCTGTAGAAGGTCTTGATTACAGCATGAGAAAGCTGTTCCCTGAGCCCCTGCTTGAAACAGGTGAAAACTGGTTTACACTCAACGGCATGACTGATGATGAGAAAATCAAGGCATTCAGCAATAAGAACAAGTGGAATGATATTATCATTGAACGTGAGCTGAAGACCAGAAGTCATCTCAAATCAATTGAGCGATTCAACAAGGATATCGTTACATACTCAAGACGTATTGAAAAGAAGGGTCATACCCTTAACAGAAAGAAGTCCGTCTGGAATGAGAATTCAGCATTCTGTGAACCTGATGATAATTCCGGAATGTTCCTGCACCCTGAGAAACGTGCTGAGCTGTGTGAAAAGTACTACAGAGAGGCAAATACCCTGACTATGGCATATCAGTGCAGAAGACGTCAGAATATCTGGTGGATTGTATGGATAGCAGGATTTGCTTATCTGGCTCTTAATATTTTCTCCGGTGCTTTTGATAATCCCTGGATACTCCTGCTGTATATTGTCCTGTTCCTTGTTGCATTGCTGATACATTTCAGAGAAAAGAAAATGGGGTTCCATACAAAGTTTGTTGACTACAGAGCTCTTGCAGAGGGTCTGAGAGTTCAGTATTTCTGGTATGCAGCCGACGTTATGGACAAGAATGATTCTGATAAAGATGAGGAGAACCGCGAGCCTGCTCAGGCGCAGAATTACTACCTGCGCAGGCAGAAGGGTCAGCTTGAATGGGTAAGACATGCCATTCGAGGTATAAATCTTCTTGCAATAGCAATGTACGATGACAAGCGCGAAGCAGATCTTGAGGAAATCAAGAAGGTCTCCGAACTGTGGCTTGGCAGAATGGATGTAAAGGATAAAGAGACCGGAAAATGGTATAATCCGACCTATGGTCTCAAGCAGAACGGTCAGGTTGGCTATTTCCTTGCGACATCCCTCAAGAGCAGGAAAGGTGTTAACCTCAAGGAAAGAGACGTTATTCCTGAGAAGAAAACCGCCGCGGAAAGAAAGGCTTTCAATAAAAAGCTGAAGGGTGAGAAACTCTCTCTTTCGTGGAAATTCAGAGTGTCAAGACTTCTCAAATTCCTGACACATATCTGTGTCGGAACGGCATCTGTAATTACTCTCATTATTGCGGTGTGCCTGTTTGCAGTTCCCGATACTGCTGCAATTGAGCAGTTTACAGGTTATGCAATGTTTGTGGCAGGACTGCTGCCTGTAGTTGCTATGGTACTACGCGAAATTGCGGGTCAGATGGGATACGAAGAAGATGTTGACCGCTATGCATGGTACTACAACGCGTTCAAGAGAGCCATTATAGAAATTGATGAAATCTGTAATGACAAGGATATCAGACGCAGCGATGAAGAAAAGACTGTTGAAATCAAGAAGATACTCTTTGAGATTGGCGAAGAGGCACTGATCGAGAATGCTGATTGGGTTATGCTCAACGCAAAGAGAGTACCTGAGGTTCCGACCAACTGATTTGAAAAAAGCTTGAAATCTATTATGATTTCAAGCTTTTTTATTTATCTGACTTCCAGACTGATTATAGTCTTATAGAATAGAACAAGCCCTGCACTGAGCAAAAGACCGCCGACAATGTCGGAAAACCAATGTACACCCGAGATAAGTCTGCCGATTACCATAAAAACTGTAAACAGAGTAATTGCATAAGAAACGCAGTGTCTGAGCACCTCGTTTTTTAAACGGGAATTTATCTGCATTGCAGCAGTCGGCATAACACACATTACAAGCATTGTTGTGGATGATGGATAGGATGCTTCCATGTATCCGGCAATCAACACGGGTCTGTAATTTACTACAAACACTTCAAAAAGGATATATACCGCCATGACGACAATATAGAATACTCCGAGAACAAGGATACTGTAATCGACCTTTATTAGGCTTTTTCTCCTGAACCATTGAGTAAGTCCGATAAAAGCAAATACTAATATAAAAACGAGTGGTACCAGCCCCAGCCAATCCGTGACAGTATACAGTGACATATGGACACCTGTAAGGTTGTGAACGAACTGATTGATTGCAGCAAGACCGACAGAAGATTCCTGCGGTCCGATGTTCTGAACGTCAACAGATCTGATTGCTGCTGTCCATAGCAAAAAAGCTGAAAGCATAAATACTGCAAGGAATAAATACTTTTGTGTTTCTTTTTTCATTTTGTTCAACCTTCTTTTTATTATTTGGCTTTTGCCTGAAATCAAGTGTAAGAGAAGGTGTGAACAACCTCAAGAAACGAGATGTCACAACGGTGATACGAAGCGTATCATTGCCATTTTATAAGCATCAATACCTTTATCACCAGGAATATAAACAGAAATGCTGCAGCATAAGGCTGAGAACTGATGATGAAAAGGAGAACGCCGATTGAATTTGTTATTAACGAAATTTTACTCTTATTGCTGACCCAGAATGCTTCAGTGCATTTCTGCAGAGCGAGGGTTAAAACGCCTCCTGCGATAATTCCTGCAATAACAATAAAATAAGCAATTCTCATATAAGGCGCGATTTCTGTAAGGGATAAAAGTGACGTCGCCTGAACAGTCATATTTGTTTCCTGCCCAAAGAGAGGAAGGAAGAAAAACATTGCAACGCTGCAATCGAGCAGTCCAAATACCATGTCTCGATAATGGTTTTGTTTCTGTATGGTGTCTTCCTCAGCCAGAGTCAGCAATTCATCGCCTGACAGCAGTTCGTCAATCGTCACACCGAAATACTTTGAAATTTCTTTTAAAGATTCTATATTGGGGTATCCTCTGCCGGACTCCCATTTCGAAATTGCAGTCCGTGATACAAAAAGAACCTCTGCAAGTTCCTCCTGGGTCAGACCCTTTTCCTTTCGGAGTATCTGTAATTTTTCGTTGAATTCCATAATATCTGCTCTTTCTGAAAATAAATAACACAGGTAAAATCAAAGATTTTCGACCCGATTATAGCATATAGTAATGCGGATTACCACCATTATGAAAGCAATAAAAGGCAGCAAAAAAGAAAAAACTCCACACTCGAACATTGTATCAATGATCAGGTGCGGAGATAGATTATAACTCAATTATTGATGGGGTGGATTGCATTTATGCAGATCAGAATAAATCTGGAACTAATCACCGTGTATTTTTATTAGGTAAAAGTAGTGTGAACGGTTAGTTTGACAAATCAGAACCGAGCATTCAATTAATCAAATAGTTTTGTGTTACGGAAGAAAAATATGCAAATGAGTATACAAAAAATACAACAAAGGAACCGCGAATTCCGGAGGGGGAATAAACCCCAATATCTCTCCGCGTGACGCCGACTCCTTTGCTGATGACAGTGTATCCAATTCCACTGATAATGTCAACAATATCATCCGGTAAGACCGATTGTTCAGAGGAGAAAGATTCTTCTGCGTTTTTCATAACCGTTTCAAACGCTTCGTTTGCACAGATACCGTTTTTCATCATAGAGCGAATCTCTTTGGCCTTGAGCTGACAATATCTTGCTACATTTACTTCGGGGATTGCTGTGCGGTTTTCATAATATGCATGCAGTGAATGCTTATGCTCCCTTATGTTTCGCAAGTGTCGCTGACCCCGGATGTCAATTCAAAAGATAAATAACATCAGGCAACGGGCTATTGAAATCGTTAACAAAGCACTTGTCTATCAGTAACAGCAAACGGGCTATCCGCAGAACAGCGGATAGCCCGTTTTGTATACAGTGTATTTTATTTCATCAGTTCTTCGGTCAGGCGAAGTATCTCAGGAGCAAGCTTTTTGCGCTGTTTTTCGGTAATCTTCACATAGAGCGGATATGCCAGCACCAGCACTGCGATGCCGATCAGACCAATGATTATTCCTGGGATAAACCACCCACCGCCCCATACCATGCAGCAGCACATGCCAACCCCAAGTATCAACGTACCAATAATACCGGCGGCAAGAGATGCTATTGTTCCGGGTGTGGTGACGCTTGCGTCAAGTTTGCGAAGCAGTTCCATTTTGTCCTCTTCGGGCGGGAGATACTTTTTACGGATATTTTTGATTTCCTCCTGTTGCTGGGCAGAATAGGAATAAGTAAAGGTTTCGTTATTTTTGTTTTCCATTGTATTCTCCTTTGAGAGCTTTTATTTCATTGGTCGATCTGATAATCATATACACGGACATTGTAATCACACACAGACTGACTCCTGCGCCTGTCAAAACTATCATCAGCCATTTGCTGTCAGGGTCCATATCCTGCCCGAAGGCAGAAAACATAGCCGTTTCAAGCGACAGCATGGAAACAAGGGCAGCCGAAAGAGATATAACCCTTGTCATCGTTACTGCCGGACTGCTCTGCCGCCGACTCTTTACAAGACCGACTATGGCGTTTGCGGTAATGTAAAAAGTATACATCGCCATTACATATATCAGCACACCATGGTACTCATAGCCCTTGTTCTGATAGAGCATCATCAACACCGCGCCAGACAGAGCAAAGTTTACCGTCAGCAGTATGCCAGAAC
>JAZUPA010000045.1:0-14398 GCA_045604945.1 Acutalibacteraceae bacterium | reverse complement strand
ATTGTTTTGTACAGGGAGTAACAGTTTGTTATAAAATTAACACAGTTTGTTTGTTTAAAGTGATGAAACATATCTTAAAGAAATAAAACCTCTTGAAAAGATTATAATTCAGCAATATAATTAGAATGACGAAGTAAACTGATATTGCACATTGCATAGCGATTATGCAGCAGGTAATTGATGTTTATGGGATAAAATAAAGGAGGCAATTTACACATGAAAGAGTTTAAGAGGGTAAGTAAGAAAGCAAAGATAGCATGGATGATCACACGATTGATCTTGATGCTGATTGTTGCAGGCGGTTTTGCACTGGGAATGTTCTCTGCGGCAGAAAATGAAAGCGAATATATGCAGAGCCTGTGGATTACACTTGCTGTTGCAGTACCGTTCCTTCTCTTCGCAATCATATATCCTCAGGTTGAGTATATTCAGTGGATGTATATGATTGATGATGACCGAATCGAAATCAAAAAAGGCATAATCTGGAAGAGCCATACAGTTCTCCCTGTAGGCAGAATCCAGCATGTTGAGTCTTTCAGCGGAATTATTCAGCGTATGCTTGGATTGTCCACTGTAAGAATATTCACTGCCGGCGGTATGCACAAGATAGAGAATCTCTCCAATGAAACTGCAGAGGAGATCTGTGCACTGCTCCAGCAGCAGGTAACAAAGAAGCTCCGCGCAAAGGAGGCTTCGGAGGTGAAGACCGATGCTTGAACGCAGACATCCTCACATAACGAATATACTTAATGTCTATGCAAAAACAATACTGCCTATAATTATCTGCTTGTCGCCTTTCTTTACTCCTGATGAGGAGTACGGCGGTGAAGCGGTATTTGAAATGAAATGGGCGTTTGTATTTTTTGCGGTGATCTCGGTTGTAGAGCTGCTGATCCTGTTGCTGAGATGGAGAAGCATCTGGATTTACACAAGTGAGGATACCCTTTATTATGAGAGAGGAATCCTTGCAAAGAAGAAGAGAGCAATTCCCTTCAACAAGATCAACACCATCGACCTTCGCAGAAACATTTTCGAGCGCATTTTCGGAACTGCAAGAATGAAGCTTGATACAGGCGCAATGAGCGAGAATTCCGATGACAAGTCGGAGATGGAGCTTGTTTTCACCCTTGCAGACTGCGAAAAGATCCGCAGCTTTATCCTCAGCCGAAACAAGGAGGATAACGATATAGCCCGCGAAGCAGGGGAGACACTGCTTGCAGAAAACAGAGAGGCTGCATGGAGCAAGGAAGCATCCTTCGGTGATTTCTTCCTTTACGGACTCACCGATTCCAGCGTCCTCAAGATAGTAATGGGTATTATTGTTGCCATTACCTTTGTCGGAGAGCTGACCCCCCAGGCTTACGAATGGGTTGCTGATATTGCAGTGGAAATTTTCGGCACAGTAGGCGGATTCCTTGAAGGAAAGTCTGTTCTTGTAATCCTTCTTCTAGCAGTAATTTCCGTACTGGTTCTTACAGTAATCAGCAATATCTTCACCATTATCTATGCCGCAATCCGCTTCTACGGTTTCCGCGCAGCAAGAGAGGGCGACAACATCGTCATCCGTTACGGACTTATCTCCCTCAAGAGCTACACTCTTCCCGTTGAGAACATCCACGCCTGCATAGTCAATCAGAATCTGCTTCAGCAGATTCTCGGCAGAGCAAGCGTTGAGATCGTATCCGTCGGCTACGGCAACGAGCAGAACGAAACCGCACTTCTTTTCCCCATAATCAAGCTTGCTGATCTTCCCGAGCTGCTTTCAGGGCTTCTTCCCGAATACAACCTGAATGTTGAGAGAAAGGGTACAAACAGCAAGAGTGCAGTGACACTAATCGTAGTTCCCCTGATCGTCTGGGCAGTATTCTGCGCAGCAGTGCTGGTTGGCTGCAGCTTTATCTTCAAGGATCTTGTTCTTGTTTCCGCTGCAGTTGCAGTGCTGACAGTGCTGAGAGTGATAAGCGTGATCCTCAACTACAGACACTCCGCACTGGGTATCGGAGAGAGCGCAATTTCCGTTGAATCAGGCGGCATGCATTACAGCAAGTGCTTCGTCCGCAAGGATGCAGTGCAGTCCGTAACCACTTCAACAGGACCTCTTCGCCGCAAGCTGGGACTGAGAAACTACAACATCCATTACCACGCACCCATAATCAAATCCAATGTAGGAGTATCGAACCTGCCCCAGGAGTATATAGATTATATAGACATCATCTGATAATAAAAGTGTCTGAAAGCCCTGAACAAAGCATTTGCTTTGTTCAGGGCTTTATATCATTTACGGGCAGAAGTCGGCAAAAATTACATATATCTGCCCATATTGTGCATTGAATGACCTTTTGTAACTGTGATAAGCTAATAATATAAATTCAGAATGGAGGCAAGGTATATGGCGCTTCATGTCATGGACGAGGCAAACCGCTGTCTGAACTGTAAAAATCCCCAGTGTCAGAAGGGCTGCCCGATAAATACGCCTATTCCCAAAGTAATTCAGCTTCTCAAGGAAAACAAGCTCAACGAAGCAGGCTGGATGCTGTTTGAGAATAATCCGCTCACAACCGTCTGTGCGCTGATATGCAACCACGAAAAGCAGTGCGAGGGACATTGCGTCCTCGGCAAAAAAGGAGCACCTGTACATTTCTCCACAATAGAGAGCTACGTTTCAGGCGCCTATGCCCCCAAGATGATCAACGGACCCCATCCCTCAAACGGCAAGAAGGTCGCTATAGTCGGCTCAGGTCCTGCGGGCATAACAATAGCAATTCTTATGGCTCGCTACGGCTATCAGGTAACCATCTTTGAAAGCAACGACAAGATAGGCGGCATACTGCGCTACGGAATCCCCGAGTTCAGACTGCCGAAATCCGTGCTGGACGATATTCAGTACCGCCACCTTGAATTGAAGGGAATAAAGATAAGACCCAACACAAGAATCGGCACAGCAATAGGAATTGACGACCTGTTCCGTGACGGCTACAAGGCAATTTTCATCGGCACAGGCATCTGGAAGCCCAACGCACTGCATATAAAGGGCGAGACCTTCGGTCATGTCCACTTCGGCATCAACTATCTCAATAACCCCGACAGCTATAAGCTTGGCGAAAAGGTTATTGTAATCGGCGCAGGAAACGCGGCGATGGATGTTGCAAGAACAGCTCTCAGAAAAGGCGCCCAGGAGGTTACCTGCTTTGAGAGAAAGGACGTTGTATCCGCATCCAACCATGAGTTCAGATACGCTCAGCTTGAGGGCGTAAAGTTCGAATATAACAAGAGAGCGGTTGAGATTACAGATGACGGAGTTATCTTCCGAAGCCTTCAGCAGGATGAGGAAGGCGGTCTTACCGATATAGAAGGCAGTGACAGACTTTACGCTGCCGACAGCGTAATAATCTCAATCAGTCAGGGCCCCCAGAACACGATAGTAAACACAACAACAGGTCTTGACACCAACTTCCGCGGACTTCTCGTAGCGGACGAAAACGGACAGACCAGCAGAGCGGGCGTGTTTGCATCCGGTGACGTTGTCAACGGCGCAAGGAATGTAGTTGAAGCGGTAGCCCACAGCAAAAAGGTTGCAGAAGCCATGCATGCATATATCCAAGGCCTCCCTGAGGAATAACAGACAAAGACCATCGGTTTGACCGATGGTCTTGATTTATGCAAAAAACTGTTGCACCTTTAAGCGGTGAAAAGTATAATTAGAAAAAGCATAGTTGATTCGGAGTGACGCTGAGATGCCGGAAAATAAGATCGGTCTTGTGCTTGAAGGCGGCGGAGTACGCGGAATATACACAGCAGGCGTGCTGGATGTGTTCATGGAGCATGGAATAACCTTTGACGCTGTTATCGGAGTATCTGCAGGGGCAATCCACGGATGCTCATTCATGTCAGGTCAGAAGGGCAGGGGCATACGCTACTATAAAAAATACATCACAGACCCTCGCTTTATGAGCGTCAGAAGCCTTATAAAGACAGGAGATATGGTAGGGGTTGATTTCTGCTATCACGAGCTGCCCGACAGGCTTGATATATATGACCATGAAGCGTTTCTTAAGAACAGCAGCAGGTTTTACGCAGTCTGCACAAACCTTGAAACAGGCAGGGCGGAGTATATACATATCACAGATATGCGCAGCCAGATAGACTATATAAGAGCCTCAGCATCCATGCCCTTTGTGTCCCGCATAGTTGAGATAGAGGGCAGAAAATACCTCGACGGAGGGTGCGCAGACAGCATCCCTGTTGAAGCTTTTGAAAAAATGGGCTATAAATATAACGTTGTGGTGCAGACAAGGGAAGAGGGCTACAGAAAAGAGAAATCAAAGCTTAATGCTCTGTTTCGGATAAAATACCGCAGATACCCGCTGTTTGTGGAAAAATTCCTGCGCCGTCACACCGATTACAATGCAGTGTGTGATGGCATTATCGAAAGGGAAAAGGCAGGCACGGTATTTGCCATAAGACCTGATACTCCGATAAAACTCGGCAGAATAAAATCTGACCCTGAAAAAGTAACGGCAGCATATAACAGGGGCAGAGCGGATGCTCTGAAGAAAATAGAAGACTTAAAGCGCTGGATTGATGAAAGGTGATTGGATTGAAGCTGTACACACAGAAAAAGGTATGGATTCCGACAAAAAGAGGCAGGATGAAGCTGCTGATTCTCAGCCCCGTCAGAAACGCCCGCGAAAAGGACAAAACCCCGGGAGTCCTGTGGATTCACGGCGGCGGATATGCAACGGGCATGGCAGGCATGATAAAGATGACCCGCGCATTCAATCTTGTGAAAAAGTACGGTGCCGTTGTGGTGACTCCCGAATACACCCTGTCAGGGAAAGCACCCTATCCTGCAGCCCTTGAGGACTGCTATGACGCACTTCTGTATATGAAGGACAATGCCGATGAGCTGAATGTCAACAGCAGTCAGCTTATGGTGGGCGGAGAGAGTGCAGGAGGCGGTCTGACGGCGGCAGTCTGTCTGCTGGCAAGGGACAGAGGCGACGTCAGAATAGCCTATCAGATGCCCATTTATCCCATGATAGATGACAACGATACCGAATCCTCAAAAAATAACCACGGCTTTGCATGGAATACAAGCCGCAACCATATGGCATGGAAGCTTTATCTTGGAGAGCTGTGGGGGAAGGATGTCCCGATTTATGCAGCCCCTGCAAGATGCACCGACTATACAGATCTTCCCCCTGCATACACCTTCATAGGGGATAAGGATGCGTTCTACTGCGAGACCCTGACCTTTGTCGAAAACCTTCAGAAGGCAGGGGTGGAAGCATCTGTTGATGTCTACCCCAAGGTCGGTCATGCCTTCGATATGCTGACACCCTCAAAAAAAACAAGCAAGGCGGCAATTGCGCAGTTTGAGAAGAAATTTGACTATGCTCTGGAAAATTATTTTGCGGAGCAGAAGGGATGAGGTAACTGACATGAGGATAATAAAAAAACACCCTGTGGCATTTACGTTTCTCATAGCCTGGGAGCTGTTCGCAGCCTCAATGCTTCTGGCAGTCAAAGAGGATGCGGATGACGTCATCTTTGTCATAGTAGGCTTAATGGCGGTTATAAGTGTCCTTATCGCCGCAGGGGGCATAATTGCATGGATTATCTCAGCCATACGGAAATCAAAAAACAGGAAAAAGCAGGATTATGCAAAGCAGCATGCAGACCGTCTTGCCCGTGTATATATGATGAGTGCAGGAATAAAATCCGTTGCATGGATTTTTGCAATGATGTTCCTGCCCATAATCCCCGTGCTTTTTGTGCATCAGCTTGGTTACTACATGGCAGGCTTTTTCTTCATGGCACTGGGAATTATGATATGGGTAACAAGATTCAGCATTGAATATATAGTCGATAAGTTCTACAGAATCAGAAATACAGAGGAATATTTCGACATAAAATCAGGAGACAGCGATGAGCTTCTTGATTCTTTATACGGTGATTGCGTCCATGTTTACAGCGAGGAAAACTGGAGCGGTTCAAAGACTGATTTCATAGCAAATCTCCTTCATTGGGAAGGCTCACTTGGCAAAACCATAAAGTGCTACCGTGTTTCCAATGCATTCCTGAGAAAAAAGTACGGCTATGATTACAATGAGAATTTTGACAGACTGATTCTTGTGCCTTTTTCTCAGTTTGATTTCACTGCAAAGAGCGGACAACAGCTGCTGACACGCTTCAATACCTTTTCAATGATGGATTTCACCGCACTGGTCAATCTGAAATATCAGGAAAAGAACAGCCTTGATGTTTCGGATTATGCCTTTACGGATGAAAGTCTGAGCCTTTATCCCATAGGCGGAAAGGTTCTGAATATTTCGGAAGACGGTGATGAGCTCAGAATGGCAATAAGCAGCGCCGGAGGAACTGAAAAGCCCTGGATGCGTTATTTCTGCTGCCTTATGGTCCTGAAGAACGCACAGATTATAAGCGGCGAACCGATCAGTGGAGAGAGTTATATCGAATCCTTCAGATTCAGCGATGAGAATGAGGTTGAGATAACAATGACCACAATCCCCACAGAAGACCTGAGCGAATATTCCGATGAGGAATTCTTCGACGGCATCACCACAGTAACAAGCTATAGCTATGACAGCATACAGTGGTACTGGGATGGCGTGTGCAATGCTGAAAAGGCTGCAAAAATTCAGGAAAAGATATACGGCGAACAGTAACAGAAACCCCTCCGACTTTTGTCGGAGGGGTCAGTTTTTATGCGGTTTTTTCGCAGTCTGTCTTTCTGTTGAAAATCAGATTCAGAAGACGGTACAGCCAGTAGGCGATGAAGATGAAAACCACGTCCACCGCAACCAGAATAGCTATATACAGAAGCTGAGCAGGTACGGTGCCGAGGGAATTCTGAACCGAGAGCCTGACAGATTCAAGAATGGGGATGTTGCAGTGGTAGAAGTTATTGTAGTTGGTTTTGAGAATATAAGAGGCAGGAGCAGCGATTGCGCAGTAGCCGAGAATAAAGAGGATGGAATTCTTTGAATCGCGCTTCCACTCAGGGGAATGGAGTCTGAGGGCAACAATGAGAATAAACTGGAAAATTACTATGTTATGGAATAAAACAGTATGGAATGAAAAATAATCGCTGAAGAATTCGCGAATATTGCCGCCGCTGTAGATAAGAGAGGGGTAAACGAGAGTTATGAGAGTGACAGCGGAGGACAGTGCGGTGGTCACGCCTGTTACAAACTGCCTGTGCTTGCCGTTGTAAAATGCCATGATGGGGAACATGAATATGAAAATGGAGCAGAAATGCAGAGGAATATGATAGAGGTCATAACCCCTTGCGAAGGAGAGCGCCTGCTTTCCGATTTCGAGGGCAAAAATAATCACCGACAGAATCTGAAAGGGTATCATGCGGATTCTGAGAGACTTGCTGCCGATAGTGACCTTCAGCACAATGGCAATGATTATCATAACAGCAACAGCAGGGGGCAGGGTTATCGCGTGTTCATAAGTCCATAGTTCCATAAAACTACACTCCTCATCAATATACAGTTTTTCACGGATTATTATAGCAGAAAGCCCATTAATTGCAACAGTCCTGACAGATTATCCCAGAAGCTCTGCAGTCTTGGCCATTCGCTCTGAAACCTTGACTCCGAAAGGACAGCGGCTTTCGCAGCTGCCGCAGCCGATGCATTGGGCTGCAGTCTGCCCGAGCGCCTCATAATGAGCCCTGACAGAGGACGGCACCCCAGGCTGCATGACTGCAAGGTCGTAGAGCTTATTTACCATTGCAATGTCAATATCAACAGGGCAGGGCTTGCAGTGACCGCAGTATGTACACTGTCCGTGATATGCATGACGGGGAGCGCCTGCGAGGACAGAAGCAAAATTCTTTTCTTCGTCCGATGCAGTTTCATAAGCCGCCGCTGCTGCAACCTGCTCAGGGGTTTCAACGCCGACCATTACAGCGGCAACCGCAGGGCGGGTAAGGCAGTAATGCAGACACTGAACAGGGGTAAGAGCAACGCCGAAGGGTGAACGCTTTTCGTCAAAGAGCCGTCCGCCCGCATAACCCTTCATAACGGTAATGCCCACATCGTGCTGCTCGCACAGTCTGTAAAGCTCTGCGCGCTCAGGGGTAATGCCGCTGAGCGAGACGTCAAATTCCTCCGCAAAGTAATCATCTACATTTTCCGTTGCAGGGAGAATATCGAAGGCGGGATTTATGCTGAACAGCATCATATCAATAATGCCGCTTTCAACAGCTTTCTTTGCGATAACGGGGTTGTGTGAGCTGAGACCGATATGACGGATAATTCCCTTTTCCTTCAGCTCCATGACAAAGGCGAGGAAGGGACCGTTTACAATCTCCTCCCAGTCGGATTCCTGATCTACATAATGAATCATACCAAGGTCAATATAATCGGTTTCAAGTCGGTCAAGAAGGTCCTGAAAAGCAGCTCTGCAAACCTCAACATCTCTGCTGCGCACATACTGACCGTCCTGCCAGGTTGAGCCGATATGCCCCTGAATATACCACCTGTCACGTCTGCCGCGGAGGGAAATGCCCAGGTTTGTCCGCACATTCGGTTCAGACATCCAGCAGTCGAGAATGTTGATTCCTGCCTTTTCACAGGCATCCACGGTTTCAATACATTCCTGAGTGTTGTGGCGCTCAAGCCATTCTCCGCCGAGACCTATTTCGCTGACCATAAGATTTGTTCTTCCAAGTCGTCTGTAATTCATAATGTTTTCTCCCTGAATGATTATTCAAAATAAGTATAGCATACTGAAAACCAAAAATCCACTGTTACAGCTCAAGTCCTTCGATAAAATGGAGAAGAGCAGGGTTGTCGTCCCCCGAGCGCCACGCAACCAGAATTTCCTCGGTTTCACCTTCACCTTTAAGAGGGACAAACACCACATTTTCCATGCCCACATCCCATGTTTTGCAGTATTCGGGGACTATTGAAATACCCTCTTCGCCGGCAACCATCATAAGGATGCTTTCGGTGTCACTTGAACGGATTAGAATGTTCGGCTGATAGCCTGCGCGCTGATAAAGCTGAATATAATGAGCATCGCCGAAGGAATCGCCTGTGCCGGAGGGGGACATGAAGAGTATATGCTCCTGCTTGAGGTCTCGTCTTGTCAGCTCCTTCCTTCTTGCAAGGGGGTGATCTGCGTAGAGTGCAACGTGAAGGGGAACATGCTCGACAAGCTTCATTTCAAGGCTCTCTTCCTGACGGAGGTTGGTACTGTCCCAGGTAAAGATTATATCGTATTCACCGTTCATAAGCCCGGCAGCCAGAGTATCGGTATCGCATCGGAAGCAGGTAAAGAGAATGTTAGGATATTCCCTGTGAAAGCTTCTGAGCCTGCTGGCGAGATTACTGCGTTCATAGCCCTTTGTGTAGCCGACACGCAGAGTACCTACAAGACCGGTTGTTGCTTCTCTGGTGCGCTCAAGGGCAGAATCAAGACGGTCAAGAATGGTGCGCGACTCAGAAAGAAACACCTTTCCCGCAGGGGTCAGCGAAACGGGACGGCTGTTTCTGTTTACAAGCTTTGCACCAACCGTTTCCTCAAGGGCGTGAATCTGCTGGGTAATGGCTGTCTGAGATATAAAGTGCTGGGCTGCAGCCTTTGTGAAGCTGCCGCTTTCCGCAACGGAGACGAAATATTTGAGCTGATTCAGATTCATCTGACAATCATCCTTATACTATAAGTTTTTCTTATTATAATATGCATAATTTGAAGTTGCAATAGTATAATATGAGGATTATAATTGAAAAAACAAAAAATCCGATGCATACAGTATGCATTGTTCAAAACCGGAAGGGAGTCAACTAAAAATGGAACATTATTATCAGCCGGAAATCGAGTGCGCGTCACGGGAACAGATCAAGGCATGGCAGGATGAACGTCTTGTCAAACAGGTAAAGCATGTATGGGACAATGTACCCTACTACAGAAAAAAGATGGAAGAAAAGGGCGTAACCCCTGATGACATCAAATCGGTCGACGATCTGCACAAGCTTCCCTTTGTCACAAAGGATGACCTGAGACTTGCCTATCCCTACGGACTTATGGGCAAGCCCCTTAAGGAGTGCGTAAGAATCCAGTCAACATCCGGTACCACCGGCAAGCGCGTTGTTGCATTCTACACCCAGCACGATATCGACCTGTGGGAAGACTGCTGCGCCCGTGCCATCATGGCAGCAGGCGGCACCGATGAGGATGTCTGCCAGGTTTCCTACGGCTACGGACTTTTCACCGGCGGTCCCGGACTCAACGGCGGCTCCCATAAGGTAGGCTGTCTTACAATTCCCACCTCTTCCGGCAACACCGAAAGACAGATCATGTTCATAAAGGATCTCAATGCAACCATCCTCTGCTGCACACCTTCCTATGCCGCATACATAGGCGAGACCATGAAGGAAATGGGATTGACCCCTGATCAGATTCCTCTGAAGGCTGGTATATTCGGCGCTGAGGCATGGAGTGAGGAGATGCGTCAGGATATCCAGAACACTCTTGGCATCAAGGCTTACGATATCTACGGTCTCACCGAGCTTTCCGGTCCCGGCGTATCCTTCGAGTGCTCTGAGCAGTCAGGCATGCATGTAAACGAAGACCACTTCATTGCAGAGATCATCAACCCCGAAACAGGCGAAGTGCTGCCCTACGGTGAAAAGGGTGAGCTTGTATTCACCTCCATCACCAAGGAAGCATTCCCTCTGCTTCGTTACCGCACCAAGGATATCTGCGTTCTCACCTGTGAGAAGTGCTCCTGCGGACGTACCTTCATCAAGATGGCAAAGCCCATGGGACGTTCCGACGATATGCTCATCATCCGCGGCGTAAATGTATTCCCCTCACAGATTGAGACAGTTCTTCTCAATGAAGGCTATCCTGCAAACTATCAGATAATAGTTGACAGAGTCAAAAATACTGATACACTGGATGTACAGGTAGAAATGACTCCCGAGATGTTCACCGACAACATGGGCGAAATCAAAAAGCGTCAGGGCGCACTGGAAGCAAGCCTGCGCTCAATGCTGGGCATTTCTGCAAAGGTTATACTGGTTGCCCCCAAGACCATTGCACGCAGCGAGGGCAAGGCAGTTCGAGTAATTGACAAGCGCAAGATTTAAGGAGGATAATTATGAGTTTGAAGCAGATTTCCGTATTCGTGGAAAACAAGCCCGGCAGACTTCAGCATCTGACTGACGTACTTGCAAAGAATAATATCGATATGAGAGCTCTGTCTCTGGCAGAAGCAAGCGACTTCGGCATTGTCCGTATTATTGTAGATGATGTTTACGCAGCATCCACCATTCTCAAGGATGAGGGATTCATCTTCAATGTAAACAAGGTTCTGGGAATCACCATTCCCGATGAGCCGGGCGGACTCAATGAGGTTCTCATAATCCTGAACGATGCAGGTATCGATGTTGAGTATATGTATGCATTTCTTGGCGGAAAGACCGCAAAGCATGCCTATATGATATTCCGCGTCAATGACCGCCAGGCAGCAGTTGCAGCACTGGGCGCAAAGGGCATCCACTGCGTTGAGCAGGATGAATTTGACCAGATGTAATCTGAACTGAGTATAAAAAGCACTGAAATCATAGGATTTCAGTGCTTTTTTGCTGCGCTTATTTTATTTCCGAAGTGATCTCTCTGCCATATTTCCTGATGCAGAAGAAGAGCCCGAGGAACATAAAGGTGCTTCCCACATTCATCGCTCCCATTCCTGCAAAAGCTATTGCAGCGACCATTGTAAGGGGAATGGTGTTGATAACACAAGCCCACTTGGGAAGACAGGTTTTGCCTCTTGCAACCGTAACAAAAAGGGCTATGCACACCATCATAACACCTGCATTGCACATAAGGGTGGTGATGCTTGTTTCCATGAAGAAAGCCAGCATGATATCGTGGGCTTCCCTCGTTGCACCTGATTTTACAAAATACCACAGCATTGAGGTACAGGTAAAGTGCATGACAGCACCGGGGATACATGTAAGCAGAGCTCCTGCAAGGGTAACATTTGCAGCACCCTTTGCAGAGGGCTTTAAAAACTGATAAATCTGATAGTAGCCAAGCAGCGCCAGCATCATTGCAACAGTGCCTGCAATGCCGGAGACGGTAAACTGTACAGGATTTGCACCTTCCAGCATTTCCGCGGTCTTTTCATAGCTGAAAAGCTGCTTTGTATCAAGGGGGCCGTTGGGAACAAAATACAGCAGCATATCTCCGCCTGCCCAGCAGAGCAGATGCCCCAGTGCGGCAATGAGAAAGAGTTTATTGTTTCCGTTTTTTGTTTTCATTATTACATCCCCTTTTCTTTATGTCTATGCTGAAACTGCCTGAGATCATCATTGAGCAGCTTTGCATCAATGGCGCGCTTTATTTTGTAAATAAGGAATATGCAAAGATAGGTAACTATCATATAGACAGCAAACAGGACGGTGACCATCAGATTGCCGTCAAACCAGCCAAAGAGCAGTGAAACCGCGGTGTATATGGCAGAACCCACCAGAACGACAGCCCAATCCTTTGCGCAGAGATTGTCAACCTCGTCAAAATCCGAACCGATAAGAGCCTGTATCCAGCCGAGCAGATATGCAAGTATCACCATTTCAAGCATGTGCAGAATATTTGCATCCGGCAGTCCGCCCAGCAGCTTATATCCGCAGTAGAAGCAGAGTATCATAAAGAACATAAGACAGCATTTTATCTCGACGCCTATCTTACGCGTCAGATATCTTTTTATCAATTCAAGTAATTTGTTACTCATCGCTGCTCACTCCTTTAAGGCGTTTTCTGAAGGCGGAGGCATATGTTCTGGATATGATGATATGCTCACCGCTGCACATGGTAGCATCGATTCTGTTTGATGCAAGACTGCGAAGCTGCCTGACCTTGTCGATGTTTATGATCATGGATTTGCTGCAGCGAAAGAAATTGACCCCTCTGAGTATCTGCTCAAGCTGAGTCAGAGTATGCTCCACGCCGAAAACATCGCTGTCGGTGTAAACAAAGCTCCTGCCGTCAACGCTCTCTGCATAGATTATCCCTGCAGTGTCAATGACTGTTTTCTGCCCGTCCTTTGTGCCGAAAAGCTTCTGCTGCTGACCTGACATGAATTCAAGCGCCCGCCCGACATCCTCTGTCATGCTCTGATAGCGGAGAATGAGCTCGTCCTCGCCCTCAGAGATTTTCTGTATGGTATATTTCATGAAATACGTCCTTTGCTTTCTTTGTGTCTCTATTTTATCATTGGAAATTAAAATTGCAATCTGCCCGGGCTCAAGTGACACTTTTTCAAGGCTGAAGCGCACTTTTCAAAGAAGAACACCTCTGCCCGCAAAGGGGGCAGAGGTGAAAATGATTATTTATTCGTAGTCTACAACGTCGACCCAGGAGAGAAGGAAGTCACGCTCCTCGGGCTTGCCTTTTACAGTCTGGGAAGCAGCAACAATGGGCATCCACTTCTGAACATACTGCTTTGCGGTGTCGCTCTTTTTGCAGAACAGATCGAGATAGCGCCTTGCAAGTGCTTCGTCTCCGTTAAGGCAGAAGAGCAGATAGGTTCTTGCAACATCGGCGGAAGCATTGCCCTGAGTGGCGTGGGACCAGTCGAGGATATATGCCGTGCCGTTTTCTGTGATGATTATGTTTGAGGGATTGAAGTCTCCGTGGCAGACCTTGTTGTGCTTGGGCATGCCTTCAAGTCTTGTGTGAAGCTCGTAGCGTGTGGTGGCATCGAGGTCAGTCTGGGATATTTTGCGGTTCATCTTGTCCTTGAGCTTGTTGAGGAGGGGACAGGTTTTGGACTGAACCTCCATCTGAAGAGAAACAAAAAGCTCGAGATACTCGTCTGTTTTTTCGGGATTATCCTGCATAAGCTGAGCGAGTGTCTTGCCTTCGATATAATCAAGTACGATAGCCCACTTGCCGTCAACCATGGTGACTTCACGGATTCTGGGAATATTGAGCCCTGTTTCCTCTATTCTTGCCTGATTGAGCGCTTCGTTGAGAACATCGGCCTTGGAATAGTCTTCATTGAATACCTTGATGCACTTGCCGCCGTCACGGTAGATGGTCTTTTTGTTTCGCACGGCAATGATACGTTCCATCGTCATAGCTGCACGCCTCCTTACTTGCGCTCTCCGTAGATGACCTTTACGGCGTCCACTGCGTTCTTGTCCACGATCTGTTCCAGACCAGGCTTGCTCTCTTCTTCAAAATGACGGCCATAGTAGGCGTTGAGATACATCTGCCGGATCTCGCTCATCAGCGGGTAGCGCGGGTTGGCGCCGGTGCACTGATCATCGAAGGCCTGCTCAACCATCTCATCCAAACGATCCAGGAAGTCTTTTTCATCAACGCCATAGTCTTTGATGGTATCCCGGAT
>JAZUPA010000044.1:0-12309 GCA_045604945.1 Acutalibacteraceae bacterium | reverse complement strand
AGATTTTGCATAAAACGTGTGTAACTTTATGCAAGCATAACAAAATTACCGTTTTTATACTTAACCATACCAATATATTGACCTTCTTCAAGTGTTACTATGTCCCCAAAAGCCGTTGTTAGTATCGGAATAGAAATATTTCCTCTAAAATATGTTTCGTTAAGCAATTCTTGATAATCTTCTGGATTAATTACTTTAAGATATCCCCCTACCAATCTACCAAATCCATAATCTTCCCAAATTTTTGTTAATTCATCGGGGACTATTGTCTTATATTTTTGAAGTAATTCCTGTTTTATATCTTGACCTTTTTCAATCTGCAACATGTTAGTCTCCTTTATATATCAAATTTACATTAAGATATGTTGTATCTTTTATTTCCGTCACAAAAACACTTAGGGCTTGCATCGCTTCTCTGCTCAACGGAAAGGTATACTGTGTTGCGCCTCCGCTCAGGTGTCCCCACGAATCGGCATAGCCACTTATACTGTAATGGGCATCATACGCATTGCCCCCCAAAAAACTTTAAGCTATATCGTTTTCATCGACACTGTACTATTTAACATAACATTCAAAATCCTTATCAGACACTTTATTGACTTTCATTTCAATTCAGCATTTCAACATAATAGTTATCATCTATCATTATTTTTTCAAGAAATTCCTTTAGTGAATCCGCTATTTTTACATTGTAATAAAAAATGGCATTCTTATTTTCTTCTGACTGTCCTATCGATATGTATGCTGATTCACTGCCTTCAAAAAATATAACCTTGCCGTCTTCACACTCATCGTAAATCTCTATATCCGGCGCGTATTCAAAATCCCCTTCTCTCGATCTGAAATCACGTGTTGACAGCGGATCCATTACTCGATTGATATTATACTCCGATCCACTTATAAATCCGTAACCTACTGTCAGCCAGAATTCCTTAAGACCATCCGGAATTGGGAAATCCAATATCTCCTGAAGTTTGTCTATTTCTTCGGTACTGACCGGATAAAAACTGTTGCCCTCTTTTATAAAATCATACTTCATTGCTATCTCATCCTTTCCCGGGATTTATTTTTCTGCGTTTTTCGCTTCTATTTAAGCATTTCGATAAACTCCGAAAATGTTTCTGCGGCCTTGTATGTCACCGGAGAGAACTCCTCCGATTCCTCGTGGCTCCACACACAGATAGATGGATTTTCCTTGCTTTTTCTATAATCCAGACACACATAATCACCGGCGAACAGTTCCGCTATCGGCAGCACTTCAACTCCGATCAGATCCTCATTATCCGTCAGACGCTCGCCTATCTGTGATTCCACAACGCTTATATCATACCAGCCGTTTTGAGTATCCCAGACATTCTCCAGAACACACAGGAACCTTGTGACCGCGTAATCATGCCCGTTGCAGACAAATGATTTTTCGTTTGGTATGCCGCCGTTATATTTCATCAGGAAAGTTCTATATTCCGTCGGTAAAACCAACCGCCATTTTCGCTCTTTTTCGGTCAGCAATTCCTTCGTCGGGGTCGGCTGAATGATCGTGTTTTCCTGTATCGTCATTTTGTTGTCCTCCTGTTATCAAATCGTCTGCCCGCGGATGTCACGCGGATAGTATTGACTCTCACGCAAGGATGTATCGTCTATACCAAATATCTGAACCAGCGCGGCTATTTCAAAGCACCAATAGCCGCAATATGTATTATTTTTTGATTTGTGTGCGTTGTACCAGTATGCGTCACTGTGTTTGTCATACCATGATCTCAATTCTTCTTTCAGTATCTTCAGTTTATCCTCGCTTTTCAGCAACTCATTGAAATAATCGAATTTGGAAAGCGTTCTCTGAGCGGTTCTGTTCCGCAGATGATCCATCAGAAAAGCAAGCAAACCGTCATCGGAATCATATATATTAAATATCTCCTCCAGATGGTCAATAAACTCGTTCTTTCTGTTGCGCAGCAGGACTCCGACCGAAAAAAAATCAATAATGTCATACATGCTGTCATCCGAAGTGCAGATCTCTTTATAATGCTCTAAGAAATTAATGTAATCCGGAAGCATTTTCAGAAAGGATCCCTCTGTTGAATAGGTAAGTTTTACACAATTCAGATAAAGGTTTGCCAAATGTATTTGTCCTGTTCTGATCCCTTTGATGTTGGACGGTTCCAGATTCTTTAAGGCAGTTTCAAACCTGTCAATTCGTTTTCTTTCCGAGTACAGCTTGTTCTGAAAGTATTCATTTGCTTTCGCGTTATTTAACACAGTTTACCTCCGAATCAGTTACGTCTTTCCGATAACTTCAAATCTCCATGGGACATCTATGTATGCATTATAACGTAACATCTGCGCATCCGATAAACTCTAATTTCTCGTCAATATAATTAACATCCGTATACTCAAAATTATATAGAAGAACAACACAATTATAATTTTGAATGTTTTTGTACTCAAGCATTTTTTGAAATTGAGGTATGATTTCGTGATCTCCCGAAAAACCTGCTAAAAGTGACTCCACGTCTGAATATCGTTCCGAAAGCCAATCGCTTTCCATTGCATCTAAATCATATCTTTTGATTGCGTAACTTTCCTGAAAGTTTGAAGGAATATAATTACCATCCTCGTCATACGATACCTTTATGTAATTCTTAAAATCATCAGCATTTTCATAAAATCCCAACCATAAAGATACTTTGTTTTCTTTTACCATGATTCCTGTCTCCGTTCTACTTGATTTTCAAACCTTCCGGTTATGCTTCAACTTTGCCATTAAGTCTGTATCGGTTTCATTGTGTTTCCGTTAATTAACATTGTTTCGAATTTCTCAAGCCTAAAAAAACGCTGATACGAGACGTCATTTAAACAATGCTAAACCCATATTTCCTTTGATAATAGTTGCTGAAATTGATAATGTTTTTCATTGCGTTTTGCGCTTGAATTCTATAATCTTAAACTCTTTCATTTTCATCTTCCGATTTCCAATTTATCGCTTTTTTATAAATTATACTATATACCAAACAATTCGACAAGTGATAGCTCTGATTCCTATCGGTCTGCTTTTAATTCTTTTCTGAAATACACCACACAAGCTGTAATCGCTGCTGTCAGCAAAAGCAGAGCACACAACAACGGTGCGCATGGAATTCTCGTAAGTCGATAGAGTGCGTTTGCGAACATCCCGCGATCCATTACCGCTATGTTACATACGAAGATGAACACAACAAACACCGGCACCAGCTTGAGTATTACGCTGACCATACTGCGGCTGACTGAGGACATTACACAGGATAGCAGTGCAGCGGCAACACTTAATGCGAGTATCATAAGAACGCTTCCGATGTAATGCTGGCCGAAAGTGGTCGGGCCAAAGCAAAGTCCGCCAGACATGAAGGAGTCCATTCGGCTGTTCCAGAACATTCCGCAGTCGCTTCTGGTAAGCAGTATGACTGTTGCCATAAGTATTTCTGCAGCCACAACCGTAAGCGAAGCTGCCATGGCTCCGCCGAATCTTGTAACGGCGGTAAATCTGCCGTGACGGGTAGTGCGCTGAATGCTATCCACACCCGTTATACTGTCGGTAACAGCAGCCGGGGCAGCGATAAACATTGCGCTGAGCACACAAAGCACCGCGAGATATGCAAGATACTGCTCCGTATAGTTGTTTATCGCCGATGGGAAAATGCTCTCATATTCACCTGTCTCATATAACTGTGTTTCTCTTGAAAGCTTTCGAGCATCTTCTTTCGGCAGGAGCAGATCGCTGTCGGAGGCAATGGAAAGGGCCAATTCGTAGCTTGAAGTAATTTCTTCGTGCGCCTGCACATAGAACCGAGCATAATCACACTGCTCACCAAGAAGCGCCCACATTGCATGATTCTCCTCGTCGGTTATACCGGCAGCGTGTCCTTGGTGATAAAGTTCCTCATAATCGGCGTAGCTGTATACTCCTACCGATTCAAAAATCGGGTTTCCGATTATCTGCCGTTCGCATTCTGCCTCGTATTCCTCTTTCCATGTCATGAAATCGTCGAATTCGTCGATGTCAAGTTCTGTTCCGTATTCGCAGAGCATTTTCTGAGCTATTTCGTACTCTTCATAAAGACTGTGACTATGGGTAAATTCGGAATAGTATTCCATGAAAATAAAAAAGAAAACGAAGGCTATCGCTGCGGTGATAACAAGAGCGCGCAGACTCAGCAGCCGACCTGTCTCCTTGCCGAGCACACGCAGATGCCTCATTCTTCGCATAGTATATCACTCCTTTTTGCACGGATTATTGAAATTGCGGCACAAATCATCGCAATCAGCAGCGAGAGCAGCATTCCCGCGAGCTCAAAATGCGCAAGCAGTGCTCCGCCGCCACCGTCAGTAAACCACGCTTCATGATTGAGCCACAGCATTACAGGCGACATATACAGCGCAAAATACACCGCATTGCCTGACGGCAGCACGCTTATGCCGAACATTGGCATAAGCGCCAGTATCATCAGCACGCCAAATGCGATATATGTGTTTCTGCAGAACATCTGAGCGACAAAGCCGAACATAGCCGAACACAGCACCAGAAGTGAGCTGACACCCAAGGTTGAGAGCATATACTGAAACACGGTCACATCGCTCCATGTAACAAACTGGCGCAGTCCGGCGATGTAATCGTTAATGTAATTGAACACGCTCGATACGCTGCTGCCCATTATCGGCGCAATGGGCAGAGCGATAAACGCAAGTGCTATGGTAGCGACCGACAGTACGGCAAACGCTGTTATCGACATTGCCATTGCCGCCGCAAGCTTATAGAGATACAGTGCCCGTCCCTTGCGTGAGGAATACACAAGTGTTTCGGTGGAAGCGTTTTTCTCCATCGCAAGTGAAAGCATAGCCATCAACGCTGCCGCAATGCTGCCCTCCATTGAAAGAAAGCTCATAAGGGTGCCGAAGATGAAGCTGTGCATATTCTGCGTTTCGGAAGCAAAATAGATGGTCAGCGGCGAGTCGGTGCCGGCGAGCTCGTCAACGCTCTGCTGCAGCCGGTCATATTTCTGCCGCATCAGCCGCGCATATATCCCGTTGTCATCCAGCTTCAACGCCCCGATATATGCTTCACCGACATAGTCTGTGTCATACTCCGGATAAGGGTCATAAGCCGACTCCAGGTCATTTTTCAGCATGGCAGTAAAATACTGTTCATCACCTGCGGAGATAGCCGGATTACTCTGTTCGGAAATGACTACACCGTTTTTATCAGCATAGGCGGCAACATGATCAGAGTAGGAGTATCCTGCCGCGTTTGAGATAATTATTACCCCGTTGAGGCACAGGCAGACAGCAAGAAAAGACCAGACAGCACGGCTTTCAAGCAGCTTTCGCAGCTCAAATATGAAAATCTTCATCATTCGCCTTCACCGCGGTAGATGTAAAGGAAGGCGTCCTCCATGGAGGCTCTGACCGGTCGGCAGATGCTTTCGTCCGGCGGTGTTTCGCAGGCGATTCGTGATAGTATCCGATTTGATTCCTGCTTTTCGGAGAGCAAAAGATACGGTGTTGTCAGACGGTCTATCTGATCCGTTTCATATATCATGCCATCCGCCATCGCACAGATTTCTGCCGGTTCCTTGCAACAGAATAGGCGATGATCTTTGAACATTATCACTTTATTTGCTATCGCCTCGATGTCTGACACGATATGAGTTGACAGAATAACTGTACGGTCTTTTGAAAGGGTGGAAATAAGGTTACGGAAACGAACACGCTCCTTGGGGTCAAGTCCGGCCGTCGGCTCGTCGAGAACGAGAATATCAGGATCGTTGAGCATTGCCTGCGCTATACCGACACGCTGAAGCATTCCTCCCGAAAAGGTCTTGAGTTTTTTATTTATGGAGTCGGATAACGCCACCATCTCCATCAGCTCGGGAATCTTACGGTCGGCAGTCTCCTTGTCAAGACCCTTGAGGGCGGCAAGATAGGAAAGAAACTGTACCGGAGTATAGTTCCGATAGAAGCCGAACTCCTGCGGAAGATACCCGATTTTAGCGCGATATTCCTCACCCATGGCAAAGATATCTGTTCCGTCATAAAGTAATTCGCCCTCAGTGGGGAAAAGCAGAGTGGTTATCATCTTGATAAGGGTTGTCTTGCCTGCGCCGTTGGGTGCGAGCAGAGCATAAACTCCGTTTTCAAAGTCAAGGCTTACCGACTCAAGAGCGGTGAAATTACCGTATTTTTTTGTTAGTGATCGTACTTGAAGCATACTCAGATCATTTCTCCTTTCAGAATATTATTGCTCCGCGAAAAAGCGTTCCACAGAGTCAAAGCATACACAGCAAAGAATATAGCTGTCGTCGCTGCCATCACTGCGGAAGAAAAACTCTGCAGCAGATTATCAATAAAAGAGCACACGGATGTATGCCGAAGCATCAAAAGAAGCACACATACTGCAGCGCATCCTCCTGCGGCAATGTCAGGGAGCAGACGGCATCTGCGGTCGAGGGCAAGCATGGTTACGGTAGAGCATATAAACTGAGCGCAGAGAGCGGCACACAACAGATTGATAAAGTGTCCGTTCTGATAAAAGAGTGTCGTTCCAAAGGCAAGCAGAGAACCAAACGCCATGCCGCACAAGGAGAAAACCATACTCTGCGCGATACAGATATGCAGCGGAGTTATCATGCAGGTGAACCTTATCTGCTCAATCCAGCTGCTTCGATTCTTCCATCTGCTTATACAGAACAGCAGCAGATAAAGAGCGGGCGCAGCAGCAAATGTTACGATGTAGCTTCCGGTCGTGTTAAACGCATCAGCCACAATCACAACCAACAGTACCGCTGAACACAGAAGCGAGAGCGCCACAGCATCAAAGGCATCAAAAAACAGACCGCGAATGCCCAGAGACTTGAATATGCGTATCAGCCTTGATGCGTTTGTGCGTCTGGCGGGCATACTTCTTTCGATGATGCTGTTTATCGCTGCCCGCTTTTCACTTTGCGTAGGCATCGGGATATAATCGTTACTATTCATCGTTTATCTCCTCTCTCAGCTCTCGCAGGAGCCTGTAATATTTCGACTTCACCGATGATTCGGGCATACCCAGCGCAGACGCAATCTGCGAAAGGGTATGATCAGCAAATATCTTCATGCGAAAGATCTGCTGTGATAGTTCATCCTTTACACAGAGCCGAGCAAGCACCATGCGTGCAAAGTCGCGCTGCTCTATCATTCGTTCAAAGTCATCATCCGGGGGCAGCACCGCGTCGTCAATGTCAAGAAGAACAGGCTGCCGTGCATTCCTGCGGCGGTTGTCGGTCAGCACCGACGCTGCGATACGGTAAAGCCATGTACGGAAGGAGGCTCTGGAGCTGTCATATCCCGCAAGGCTTTTCAGCGCACGCACGAATATGTCTTGGGTTATATCCATTGCGTTTTCTTTGTCGAATATCTGCCGATACACGAAGATGTAAATTTCGTCGTAGTAGCGGCTGATGAGCTGATCCGCGGCCTGCCATTCAGCTCTCTTGATTTTTCGTATAAGACGATCGTCGGGCATGACCTGTCCTCCTTTCCGGTTATATATACGATGAGGGAGAAAAAATAGTTTCAAAGGATATGTACTTTATTATATCACGGAAAATAAAATAAGGGCGTCGTAAACAAACAATAAGATTTGAGGTGATACAAAAAAAGAGAGAGCGATACGGCTTTCCTTTGCCGTATCGCCCTCTTTCTCACTTATCCGTACATCGGTACACCGTACCCAAGAATCACCGGGCTGTTTACTGAATACTCTTTGCGCCTGCAAGTGTCACCGGAATTCCCCTCAACGGTATGCACTACACCGTTCTCAACATATTCGACTATACCGACATGATTGGCTCCGCCGTCTCCTTCCCAATCGAAGAAAATAATGTCACCCGCCGCAGGGATATAACCACCCGGCTGCCATTGTCCTCTTGCTTGGAACCATGAAACTGCATCAGGAACCCACGCGAATTTCGGGATAATCCCGCTGTCAAGATAACCGCACTGATCGGCACACCACGAAACGAAAATGGCGCACCATTCGGTTCGGCTCGACAGCCCGTACCATCTCCAATATGGCTCTCCGCCGATGTTGCCAATCTGAGAAATGGCTACGGCAACAATATCCTCATCACCATAGGAATAGCCATAGATAAGGTCACTCCATGACTTTGTGAATTGTTCACTCATCATCTCGGTCAGAATCTTGTTTTGCTCAGCATCAAAGGAGTACATCGTCGCTGCCTGTGAAGCATTCTTTGTCTTGACATAGATCTTCAGGTCACGATAGATCACCTCGACCGTTTCGGTGGTTGTATTGCCGTTCTCGTCTGTGACCTCCTGTTCTTCTTCAACAGGACGCTCAATTACGGAATAGGATATCGACACCATGCTCCAGAATATCTCTTTTAGGTGCTGTGTCTTACTTGCATCAAAGTCAATAGCCATAGTAGGAGTTTCTCCGTGAGCGGTATCTACTGCATAAACAGCAAGTACATCCTGCCAGACACCTGCCATCGCACCTATCTCACCGTTGATGTAAATAGTTGTGTTTTCAAGATTCTCTACCCCATTCCGTATGCCTTGAATCTTGTTATAGTATTCGCTGTTAATGGTGCTGACCGCCGTTCTCAGATCCCGGCTGGTATTTCCATCGGTAGCCTCGCTTACATCGTTGCCTGCAAAGATACCATAGGCAGAGCCGACGATCATACCCAACATACAGATTATCAGAACGATAAGCAGGACTACCCAGCCTCCGGCAATCAGCGCAGATACAAGACTTTTTACTGCTCTGTATGCACCGACTATTGCTTTCTTGAGAGCTTCTGCCGCATTCTTGGCTGCTTTCTTTGCCTTTTTTGCCTTTTGACGGGCATATTCGGCTTTAAGAGATGTGTCACCGATTGCCTTTGCCGTTGCTGCTGTCTTTTTCTGCGTATCAGTGACGGATTTAATTGCCGCCTTTGAATTATGCTGAACATTGCCGCTTGAAGTTATCGACTGGCTTGAGGTTTTGATTTTCTGATGTGCAGATGCGGAAGTCTCTCTGCTCCGTGCGTTAATGGCATTCGCCGCCTCCCGTGTCTTGATAGCTCCTGTGCTTCGCTGACGGATATTAGCGGTCTGCTCTCTGCGTTCCGGCACAGAAATATTCTCCGCAGCCGTGTTTGCGCTCTCATATCCGTGTGACTTGTCATGGCTATGCGTCCTGTCATGGGAGCGATATATTGAATCAACTGCCTTTTTTGCCGCAGCAGCAGTTATAGCCGCTGTCTGCTCGGAACCTCTCTGCACTTCATCGTTGGCATACTGCTCTGCGTTTTCATTTTCTCGGTTGGTAAATTCCTCTGTCACTTCCCGGCTCTTGATATACGCTTTTTTCATCAGCGAAGAAATCTGCTGAGAAGACACGGGGCTTGAGGGCGAACCCGACGGACTATACGAATCCTTTGTTTTTATATCCAAAGTAGCATCACTCCTTTTTGATTTACTAATACAGCAAAAGACAGCCGACGCAGATAAAAGCGTCGGCTGTCCCTATTTTGAATGCCATTTTGACCTATCTGGTCATTTTATATTGCCTTGCTGATTTGTTAGGCAAAACATCGCATTGTTATGCGGTTTTATTGCCTCTAAATGGCGACATATCCTGCAGCAGATTTTCGCCGGGTTTGGTACTCATCAGCCGATACATAGTGGTGTCCTTCGGGAAGTCGTCTGTAAACGGCACAAGAGCGCTGCCAACCTTGAGCAGACCACAACCTGCGTTGACATTGGTGATATAGCTCATCTGCGTTTCCGATATACCGAGCAGCTTTGCAAGCTCGATACGGTCAGTAGATGCCTGATTGAGCATGACGATGAACTCGGAGTTTGCAAGCATGGTTCTTGCTGTATGGCTCTGCAGGAGGTCATCAACATTCTGAGTTATGCCGGTACAGTTTGCTCCGTACTTACGAACACGCTTCCAGAGAGTGAAAAGGAAGTTTGCACTGTATTCGTGCTGGAACAGCAGATATATCTCGTCGATGACGATGAATGTACTGATGCCCTTTTCTCTGTTGCGAGTTACGCGGTTGAGTATGCTGTCAAGGACAACGAGCATACCGATAGGAAGAAGCTGCTTGCCGAGGTCAAGAATGTCATAGCATACAAGGCTGTTATTGGTGTCCACATTGGTCTGCTTTGCAAAAGTGTTCAGCGAACCGTCTGTAAACAGCTCAATAGCCAGAGCAACTTCCTTTGCCTCCGGCTCAGGCTGACGAAGCAGCTCCTCGCGGAAGTCCTGCAGTGTGGGCGGTATTCCCATATAATTGCCCTGCTGATAGTGACGATAGACATTCGCTGTGCATCGGTCAATGATCGACTTCTGCTGCGGTCCGAGGGTGCCTATAAGCTGCTCACAGAGGGAAAGAATAAACTCCGACTTGAGAGTTACAGGGTTTGCTCCGTCGCCGTATTCGGAGTTGATGTCCATAGCATTGATATGATTGGACGATGTGGCAGAGATCTGAATGACTGAGCCACCGAGCGCTCTGACAAGCGGTGCATATTCTCGCTCCGGGTCGATAATGAGTATCTCGGTCTTGTTGTCAGCCATCAGCTTTCGCAGAAGAATCTCTCGTTTTGCCGTGAATGATTTGCCGGAACCGGGAACGCCGAGAATGAACTCGTTTGCGTTCAACAGTTTCATCTTGTCGGCAATTATCAGATTCTTGCTCAAAGCATTCAGGCCATAATAAATGCCGTTCTCATGGCAGATCTCCTGCGCACGGAACGGCATAAGCACGGCGAGTGATTCGGTTGTGAGTGTTCGGAATGTTTTGGTGTTCAGTGTACCGAAAGGAAGAACATTATTCATTCCGTCCATCTGCTGAAACTTCAAAGTTGCAAGCTGACAGAGGTGTTTTCTGGCGGTCGCCAAAAGCTGCTCGGTATCGCCGTTAAGCTGCTCAAGAGAATCCGCCGTATGAACTATGGTGACATTGGCAAGGAAAAGGCGCTGATCTCTCGAAGCAATGTCGTTAAGGACCTCCTTCGCTTCGGTACGCTGCTGCTCCATGTCATACGGCACAACCGCAGAGAAGTTATTGTTCATGTTCTGTTTCTGCTGCCATGTGGTGATGTTTTTCTCTACGCCCAGCAGAATGTTCTCGACCTCACGCACGGCTTCGTCAGTGGGAATCGGGACAACATCAATGGACAGCATCATGGTACGATTAAGCTCAGAGAGTTCGGTTATCATACTGTCCTTGATGTAGTTCGCATAATCCTTGAGATATATTGCCCTTGCATATCGGTCGCCGATCTTGAAGTAACTGTCCTCAAATTCAAAGCTGTCCGGGCAAACATAGTCACGGAAATCATGACCGAGCCTCATTTTGGAGCGCATATCAAAGGTAAAACTGTTTTCTTCTCCCTCTCGGAAGAAATTGTGGAACACACGCAGACGCTCAGTTGCATCCATCTCAACACAGCGAGAGCCGAGAGCCGCAAATTTTGAAATCAGCTCCGCTCCAATTCGCGCGAAATACGCTCTTGCTTCCTCGATGTTGTTCTTATGAACGCTGATAGTAACATATTTCTCCTGAACGATGCTGTTGCGCGTAATGGCTCTGCCTATGACCGAAGTGTTGTACTCCGCTCTCATTGCATCGTGCTCATCGCCGCGTATCGGCATATATACCGACTGTGCAAAATCAGCGCTGTTGATTCGATGATTGTTGATGGTCAGCTTGGTCATTGCTCCGGGGTCGAGAGAGTTAAGCACCTGCGAATACTGCAGAAACATAAGCTCCTGATCCTCCCGAGCCGCGACAGCATAGTTGATGTCCTCAAATTTGAAGGTCTTTGAATATTTCTTGCGTCCGACCTGAAATACTCCGTCGGGCCATATCCTTTTCACCTTGAGGACATTCTGTACCGACCGAGGAACGGAGAATTTCTCACGGTCGAGTTTGAAAAGTCTTGCGATTGACTTAAACATCTATATCCATTACCTCCTTCATCTGAGGCTTGAGTGCCTCGTAATATAGATTGTTCGATACGCAGGTGTACTTCTTCGGAAACAGCACTTCCGACTTGAGCCACGCCCACGCAAACTGTTCGGCGGTCATACCGTTGTACTTGATGAAGCCGAGTGCAGCGAAAGGCGCAGCGGCAACAATGCACAGCCAGCTTACGGTTTCTGTGCCGAGAGTGCCTTTCAAGCCGAAATATACACCGACAGCGGTGAGCACGCGGTTTTTGTGAGACGTCTGACCGACGGTGATACAGCCGTAGAATAACAGCATCTGATAGATC
>JAZUPA010000043.1:0-5531 GCA_045604945.1 Acutalibacteraceae bacterium | reverse complement strand
AACAAGAATTAATATTCTTATGCAAAGAAAATCTCCCATCATATATGATTCCGGTAGAATATCACTTTGTTGACAAATTGCCAGTTACTGCAAGTGGTAAGGTTGATTTCAGATCACTTGAAAAGGAAGCAGAAAAGTTACAGTAAGAAGGTATTAGCGGCAAAATCACAGCAAACTATAAGCATATTATCACTACCCTAAAATCACTGTTCTTGCTAATTGCTTGCTAATCGGACGACTTAAAATAACAAAATATTAGAGGTAACAGCGTAACACAAGATAACACATTAATCTTAAAAATCCCCTGACAGCAGGGGATTTTTAAGGTATTACAAGGGATGCGAAAGCCGTTTCCTTCGGTATCTCCTAAGCGACCGATTTGTCCTGTCACAAAGAGACATTGACGTTCTGATATCTTTCGTTTTTTCTGAGGTAATCCTGTGAGCCTGCGTCGCTGAAATAAATCCGGTCACCGTGGTCGGACAGCCATGCATCAATGTCCTCTTCGCCCACCAGACAGAAGCACTTCAGCCAGTCTTCATGCAGGCTGAGCTTTGTGACATTTCCGCCAAGGCGCACGGTGTAAAACAGCTTCGTACCGTCTGACAGCTCATAGTCTTCGAGGGTGAATTTGTTGGGATTCTGCTTGTCCACCGACCAGTTTGCTATGTCAGTGCGGTTTATGGGGGCAAACTTCAGGGAAGGATTGCTTCTGCAGAGGAAAAACGCCGCGGTTGTTTTCAGTATAAGGTCGCGGTTTGCTTCGGAATATCCTGAAATACTTTCAAGGGCATCGGCGCTGCAGGCAAGGTAATATCTGCACAGGGCGCCTTTGTTCAGGGCTTCGGCGATGATTTTTTCGTACAGAACCATCTTGAAGTCATTATTGCTTGCGCTGACTTCCTTTTTGGGGTATTCAAGGGTGAACATACTTCTGCTGTACTGCTTGTTTTTATTCTGCAGAAGGTACAGGATATTGATTGTGTTCAGCACAGGCTCAGCTTTTGTTTTAATCTTTTTGCGCGCAGCGGAGAGGCTCGGGTCAGTCTCAAATGTGCTGTCTGCTGCCGTCACCTCAAGCCAGGCGGATATATTTTCAGACAGCGCATTGAGTGTTTCCTGAGGTGCAAGGTGGTCTGTATTGCCTATAATCAAATGGAGTTTTTCCAACGGCTCTCCTGATTTGCGTTGCTGCTGCACGCTCTCCTTCAGGGCATCGAGCTTTTCCTTGAGGAAATTCGCTCTGATATAGCCCGGCAGTCGGGCTTCCAGACTTTTGATATCATCTATGCTGCTGTATTTTGTGTCATAGCCGAAGCCGCACCATGCTTTCAGGGCGTTTTGGGCAAGGTCGATTCTGTCCTGTCCCTCGTATTTTTCGTCGAACAGGAAGTGACGGGCGATGATTATCAGCGCCCTGTCAAGACCTGACAGTCTGTTCCTGATAAGATTGGGGTATCTCAGTCTTTCAGGGGCATTGGCGCCGGTATACTGCAGATATTCAGCTTTCTCGTTGAGCAATTTCTGATGCCTCCCCTCTGCCTTCTTCGTATATGCATTCCATTATAGTATCCTCAGGCAAAACACCCCAGAAGAAGGATGCGTTTCGGTCGGTGCTTCTCAGGGCATATACATACCTGAGAGCTTCCTTCATGTCCTTATCGAAAATAATGGAAAGCCGCTGGCTGCAGGCTTTTGCAACATCGATTCCCCAGACGGATTCTGAGCTTTTGCCGCTGTGTTTTGAATAGATTGCGTAGAGCGACAGAAAATCCTCGCTGCTGTACACCGATTCTCCCACGGCGGTATTTTCGCCTGCACGAAGCTTTTCCAGCAGCATATCAGGGGTAGTCTGCTCCATATATTCGCACACTATATCCTTCAGGATGAAGTAAAGAAGCTTGTAGCCGCTGCTGTCGAAGTTTGTGAGCAGCTCGGTCATGCCCTCGGGGAATTTGTCATTGCTGCCGCAGTTGAGGATGCTTCTGAGCATTTCTGCGCGGTTTTCTCTCGGAGTATACTGCCATCTGAGGTCAATAAGCCGTCCGAGAGCCTCTTCGGCACATGGTGCATTGCCGAAATGCCCGGAAAGAAATTCGTATGTATCTTCGAGAGCCTTCTCTGCACTGACAGTCAGCTCGGGCATGGACGCCGAAAGGCTGTCGTACTGGATGCTGAGTATATTGAAAATACAGGCTCTGTATTTGGTGTTACCGAAGTAAAGCTCGGTTCTGCGAAGGCTGTCCGCCAGACTGTGAAGCCTGAGATATGCTTCGATAAGCGTCTTTGTCTGCTGCTTTTTATCCTTTCTGAGAGCTTTTTTCCAGTCGGGGTCATCGTGCTCAAAGGTAAAAAGGCAGGCGGATTTATCCTTCTTTTTTGCAGAAATCCTGCTGACCGCAAGGGAGAGCTTTTCTGAACATTCCGCAAAACAGAAGGGCAGGCGGTCGATATTTGCGGCGGTGCTGTCCCCTGAAAAGTCCTTTATATCCATATATGGCCGGTTTGTGCCTTTAAGATAGAATTTACTGCCGTTTTCAGCGGTGCTGACAGTGAAGGAGCCGAGCCCTGCGCGGAATCCCGGGATTTCTTTCAGCTTTTCCTTGGCGGTGATAAAGTAATCCTTTGATTCGGATTCCGCGCTGCCGAGAAGGCTTCGCAGGGAGGAGATATTCCGCTTTGGATGGATGCCGGTTTTTGCGGCATCGATCTCAAGACCTGTGACGATGGTACATTCGGCGCATCTGTTCTCGAATTTCTTTCTGAAAATACTGTAGCTGCCGTATTCTATGCGCCCTATCTTCAGGGCGATATTTGATATCTGCCCGACCTTTCCCGAAAAGGTATTGTAAAGGGTGCGATATGGGATCGAGGGGGTATAGCTTTCAAGAAGGGGGTCAAGGGAAGGGATCTGCGCGATGGGGAGCTTTCTTTCAAGGCTCTTGCCCGATTTTTCAAATGCACCTCTGATTATGGCGTTGACTACAGTGCGGTTGGCGATTATCTTCACAAGGTCGCCGTCGAAGTCGGCGCCTGACAGAGCCATGGGCGCAAGAGAGTTGCGGGACACCATGATAACTCCCGTAAGCTTTGAAAAATAACGGCTGTATATACTGCCATCTGCGGAGTATGCCCTCAGCGCACACTGCTCATTGCGCGACAGATGGGGGTTTCTGAGGATGCCGTAGTTCTGGTTGTGATAGGTTATTCTGCCGGGAGCGGCGTAGAATCTGTCGCTGTACAGAGTCTCCTTTTCAAGGGGCTCAAATACCTTTTGCAGCTCCTTGTCCGTAAGCTTCTTTGAGATGAAGCAGAGCAGCGCCAGAAGGTCCCCTGAAAGGAAGCGGCATTCGCCTGTGACCCTGATTCTGCCGTAGCCGCTTTCGATTATGCCTGTCTCCATCAGGCGGCATATCTCGCTTCTGACCTTGGGGTCGGCAATAAATGCAGGGTTTCGCCTGAAGGCTTTGCTCCATGGAGAGCTCTTTGCTGCAGACTGCCGTTGGCTGTTCTCTGAAGCGGTGCGGTCGGGGTCTGTTTCAGTCTCTTCAGCATGCATCAGCAGACGCTCGCCTGCGGAAATAACTCTGTCATTGTGCTCAGAAACAAGAGTTTTCAGCTCATCCTCCGTCAGGTCAAGAGTGCTGAGAAACTGGTAATTGAGCTTTGTTCTGCCGCTGTTGCGCAGCAGGACATCGGTGTTTCCGACATAGAGAGCATGATTATACTGAGCGGCTTTTGCAAAGAAGAACTTCATGGGGTCGGCATAATCCTTCCTTGCCTCGGAGGATGTTTCGCCTGTCCAGTAATCCTTCAGCCAGCCGCAGCACTTGAACATGCTCTTTGTCATGATAATGTGCGCTTTTTTAAGGTCGCGTTTTATTCCGAAAACATCGGAAACCGAAAGAGAAGTGCGGTTTCCCGCAAATTCGCTGAAAAAGCCGTTGAAATTGACCATGTGCAGCATTCCCTTGGTAAAGGGGAATCTTATCTGGAAGGAGGCGGCATCTGCCTCGTAGCCGAATTTTTCCAGAAGCTGAGCGTTTATCTCTGCTGCATAATCGGGGCTTATGATGCCCTCACCGTCAAAGGGGTTGACGTTATTGAATACATCGGTGTTCTTTTCTTTGAATTTCCACAGTATATTGTTGTTTTCGTCGGTTTCCCTGCTGTCTTCGCAGTAAACCTTTATGGTGCTGTCGGCGGGGGCGAAAACATTGTGAATATCATCGTCCAGAACGATGACCGTTTCCTCGTCAAGACGGAAATCATCGGTGCGGTCTATTCTGTGCGCATCGGTAAGATACAGTCCCCTGTAGGCATAGAGCTTGCTGAGGCTGATGCTCATGGAGGAGAAATCCATATCAAGCATCAGGCGGCGGTCCATTGCTGCCTTTAACCTGCTGTCGATAAAGCTCATTCTGCATTCTCTTGCCATGCTGCTGCTTTTGTCAAAGGGAACAAAGGTGACTTCGGTATCCTTGTCAAATTGGATGGTAACCCCTCCTGAAGGGTCAAGCATCCAGCGGAGCTTTACCGTGGCAGGAACCCTGCCTGCCTTCAGCTGCTCGCCGGTCATGTCATATATATTGCAGTTGTCGGGCTCGAGGTCAGTATCCCTGCTGAAGACATCGGCGAAGTCGATGAATATAACCGAGTGCTGCAGCGAGTTTTCGTTCCATACAGAGCCCTCTTTCCGCAGGATGCACATGAGCTGATAAAACATGGCGTTGTCTTCAAAAGCATCAATGCCCGATATGACCCTGTGGTCAAAGCCGCCAAGGTCAAATCTGTAGCTTATTTTCCATTTGTTGTCCTTATACTGCTTAACGCTGTAACTGCTGAGCATCTCAGACGCGCTGAGAGTTATCAGATTGTACCTCATGGCTGTCCCCTCTTTCACTGTGGTGTACAGTCTGTTATTATACATCAGAAGACAGTGTTTTGCAATCTTCGACAGGGGGCTGTTTTTTCGGGTGTTGACAGAGGAATAATATTGTGCTACCATAAAGGCGGCACAAGAGCTTTAATTCGGCTGCGTAGGATTCAAATGCGATCTCATCGTTGTTTGTATTTTGATCATTACCATATTTTGGATTTTTCATATCTCAGTCCTGTAATGCTGGTTACGGTGGAATGTGCGTATGTGTCAAACGCCTGTTTATGCAGGCGTTTTTTGTTTTGTGTATATGTATATATTACATACCCTCATGAAAAGCGCTCCGCGGATGCGGGGCGCTTTTTTGGTGTGCAGTATATATGCATATATTACATACCCCCACAAAAAACTGACAGGAGGATGAATGACATGTAATATCTGTTCCGGGCACCTGCGTCTTTGCGCATCCCGGCATAACAGCTAATACAGAGACATTCCCGTTCACAATTTTTTTCTGACGCGAAAAGGAGATAAAAATGAGATATTACGACTGCAGCGATGACTCCATGGAAATTTGCGACACCATGTATGGCACAGTAACTGGCAGCAACTGCAACGGCGTATACCTGATACTTGAAAATGATGAACCTGC
>JAZUPA010000042.1:0-3063 GCA_045604945.1 Acutalibacteraceae bacterium | reverse complement strand
GTTTTGGAAATAGCGCAGCATGCGGGTAACAACCTCGCGGGGATTGCCCATGTGGTTGCCAATGATCTCATGGGTAGTCTTCAGTTCGTTCGTGCCTTCGATGGATGCTTCCTCCAGCAGGAAAGCAGCCAGACGCTTGTCAAAGCTCTTCCACATGATCTGCTCCACAAGCCACATAACCTCGGAAAACCTCGTCGCCATGACCTCATTGGTAAAGTTGGCCAGCGGCGCAGATTCATCCATGAGCTGCTTGTAGGTCTCAGCAGGGATCACCCAAAGCTCGGTATCCTTCTCCGCTTCGATGGTCACTTCAAACTGGATAGAGCGCATCATGCAGGAGGCAGAAAACAGACAAAGATCGCGTTCAAACAGCCTGTAGATGGTGATCTCACGCCCATCCTCAGACAGGATAAATGCCCGAAGCTGGCCGCTGCGGACAAGGAGAAGCCCGGTGCAGTCCGCGTCGCCATTGTGAATAACATCGCCCCTTTTCACCTTTCTGCTGAAAACACTGCCGGAAAGGGCCGTCTGCTGCTCTGCCGTCAGACGGCTCCATACGGGTATAAATGATGAAAACTCCATGCGAATCCTCCTTGTTCTATGTATCGCAGTATGTATATTATATACTCAAACACGATAATTGGCAATCAGAACATCATTACCTTAAATAGGTAACTTCCACGCCGCTGGCTAGGAAGTTGGGAAACAAGTATCCACCGGCGACGCATTTTTGAGTAGTGTATAGTTGCAACAGATAATTCGACCCCAGTGGGACCGAAGTTGCCCATAACTTGTACTCCGTTGGAGCACAAGTTGCTATCAACATCAGGATGTCCACGACAATGATTTATCGATGATTTCCCTCTGAGATCACCCTTCAAATCCACCCTTTTTATCTCCAATTAAGGGCATAAACGAACAAACGTTCGACAAAATTCGACAAAAAGCGACTTCTCGGATAAACGCAACAAACGGCTTGCTCATGCGGATTTCTCGATGTTGAGAACCGCTGTGAGCAAACCGTTTAGACGACACTAAGGATATTCGACTCCTGTCACTCGGACCATAAAAACCGCATGGTTAAGCCATTTATCGATGGTGACCGTGCGGCTTTTTGTTTTCTATAAAGTTAGTTCAGGTGAGTCCCCAAAATATCACCAGTTTGAAAAAATACATACCAATAAATAATTTTATCACGTAATTCAACGAAATTTTTTTAAGTTTCCAACCAGCAATTTATATGTAAAAATGAAATAAGTAGAGGGGTGGGTTTATTAAAAGAAGTCTTATGCCGCTGCGGTTTCCATCTTTTATGAATGTTTTTTCGTTCATTATCATTATATCTTTATTTTTACGTAAGCAGATATCCCCTATATGGCTCTTTGACAAATGCCGTCTGACGTTTTGTGCCGCATACAAGGCACACAGACTCATAATGCCTCATTCAATCCACTTCCATAACTAAAAGGTACACATCACAATCACTGTATAGCTATATTATTTCGCGATAGGAAATACCAACATTTGATGCTTTTATACAGTAACATCATCTGAAATCATCGCCCAAAGAATCGTATTGTTTTATTTCAGGCGTATGCACTGTCAGATTGGTTTTTTCGCCTTTTCAATAATATAAAATAAATAAGCATCGCATACAGTCTATTCTCCGACTGCTTTGTTGGTCAGCATGGTGTGAATCATTTTGAGCCTGCTGACCTTGCTCATTTCTGTCGGATTTTCGCCAAGACGCATGACCTGCTTGTTTTTCTTCATGGCGCATTTCCATTCAGGCAGGTTTCCTCCGTTGGGATTGCCGCTTTTGACAAAGTTTGTCAGATAATCGGTCATCTGATCGGAGAGAGCATAGTCTTTCTCATCCATAGGACGCCAGCAATTGTCAAGAGTGCCGAACCAGTACCAGAGGTCGCTGGAGTGCCAGGCGCCGTTGCTGTCACCGGGCAGGGCGCGGTCAAAGTACCAGAGATAGCTGCTCTCAGGCTGCATATCACACCATTTTTTAGACATTGAGAACAGGATGGGGGGCATCATGTCTTCGCTTGTTATGCCCGCCATATAGTGTATCTTTTGGTATCTGCCCTCGGCGGCAAGCTTACATCCTGTGCCGACAACCAGCTGCCCGTCAATGCAGGGGAAGCAGCCACCCATGACCGCACCCTTTGACTCGCTTTTAGCCGTCTGCCATGCGTCAAACAGAGCTTCAGGAGATATTGCACGAAACTCTGCAAGATTTTTGCACCCTGCCTTTTTCATTACCGAGTCCCAGAAAGCGTAGTGCTTTTCTGCCGGTGAAGCTGAGAGCAACCTATGCACACCGCCGCCCGAACTCATGACTGCACCCCGAAACAGACCGTCTGTCATAGGACTCAGGGAAAGCTGCTGAACGCTCATTGCACCCGCACTCTGACCCATAATGGTGATTTTTTCGGAATCGCCGCCAAAGGAAGAAATATTGTCACGCACCCATTTAAGAGCCGTCAGCTGATCATAAAGACCGTAATTTCCTGTGCGTCCTGCTTCATCGCAGGCTTCTTTTATGCAGGCAAAGCCCAGGGGACCCAAACGGTAGTTTATGGTCACTCCGATAACGCCCTTTTTGGGCCAGATGGGAATATCAAAATGCTTTTCGTGACCGCAGCCTCCTGAGAAGCTGCCGCCGTGAATATAGAACAGCACAGGCAGCTTGTCATCGGGCTTGGCATCTTCAGGGGTAAAGATATTTAAAAACAGACAGTCCTCGCTGTATGTGTAAGTTTCGCCCCTGCGAAACTCATTGTAGTAAAAGGCTTTTTTGACGTTTTCTTCTTCGTTGTAGAAGGAACGTGCCTGATAGCTGCAGTGACCGTATTGTGTAGCATCGTAGATACCATCCCACGATGTTACTTGTACGGGATATTCCCAGCGTTTTGCAGTGGCATAGCGAATGCCCTTGTAGGCAGTAATGCCGTCAACGCCGCTGGCGGTGCCGCGGAGCTGTCCGCATGGTGTACTGATGATATAGTCCATAATTACTCGCCTTTCTGTTCTGTCTTGAATGCATTGAGT
>JAZUPA010000041.1:0-51473 GCA_045604945.1 Acutalibacteraceae bacterium | reverse complement strand
GCTTCGGTGGGAACAACCTCAAACATTTGCTGTTTATTGACGATATAGCCGTAGGGAGCCGCACAAATCCATTTTCCGTCCTCCTGACGACGCTTAATGACCGATTTGACCTTTTTGCTGGTGTCAGTGACAGGCATCTCGTTAATCAAAAACTGGAACTGTATTTTCAGCCAGTCATCGTCGTTGGAGAAGCCAATTCCGTCGCCGATTGAAATGATGCGTACGCCCGCGTCGCGTAGGTCTTCAAGTTCTACCAGTCCGCGACTGTTGCGACGGGAGAATCTCGAAAAATCTTTAACGATAAGTATATCCTGGCGATGCGCCATAAGCTCTCTGCGCATTGGCTGGTAACCCTTTCGCTGTTCGAAGGTATAGCCGGAACGGTCGCGATCTTCGTAGAATGTGAGAGTACTGTCAGGGAATTTTGGGTGAACAAAATCAGCAATAATAGCTTTCTAGTTTTCAATGGATGTATTGTCCCGGTCAAGTTCTTCGTCAACGGAGGTTCGGCAGTAGCCGGCTATGTCGTAGTGTTCGGTCATGGGATCATCTCTGAGGGTATTGTACAGGATAATTATATATATTTCGCAAGCATTTTATAATCAACATTGTATATAAAATTACATTAGTAATGAAAAAACGAAATTAAAACAAGGATACTGACGGTACTGCATTTCTATATCCGAAAATATATGATGGTATTTATGGTTTATTTAGAATAATTGTGGTAATTTTCAGGGACATTCATTGACAATTGATAATAATAGTGATAAATTATTTATTAGATGATTTGAATCATACGGTTTTGAAAGTGAAACATTCGTGATGCATAGAAGTGTTTTGCGGCAATTTAATGTGGGGAATGTTGCCAAGTTGAGTCTGATCTAAGCTTTGGCAAAAATATATGTTCATATGTCTTTTTTCCTCGCAGCTAATTGTGTGTTACAGGCAGCTGTTTTTTATTGCCAAAATGATGTGTTAGGAAGAATGAAACGATGTTAGAATTTAATGTAAATCTTTCCGGTAAAATAATACTTGTTACCGGTGCTGCCGGTTTTATAGGTTCAAACCTTGTAAAGAGACTTTATGAGACTGTTGAAAATGTCACTGTCATCGGTCTTGACAACATGAACGATTACTATGACGTCCGACTTAAGGAGTTTCGACTTCAGGAATTGTCCGTATATGAATCCTTCGTTTTTATTAATGGCAATCTTGCAGATAAGACGCTGATAGATTCTATTTTTGAACAGTATAAGCCACAGGTTGTGGTTAATCTTGCTGCTCAGGCAGGCGTTCGCTACTCGATCACCAATCCGGGAGCATATATTGAGTCAAATATTATTGGATTCTATAACATTCTTGAGGCTTGCCGTCATAATCCTGTGGAGCATCTGGTGTATGCCAGTTCCTCCAGCGTGTACGGCTCAAACAAAAAAGTGCCGTATTCTACTGACGACAAGGTGGACAACCCTGTAAGCCTTTATGCTGCAACAAAGAAGAGTAATGAGCTGTTGGCTCATTCTTACAGCAAGCTATATAACATTCCCTCTACAGGTTTGCGATTCTTTACAGTGTATGGACCTGCCGGTCGTCCTGATATGGCTTATTTCGGATTTACGAACAAGCTGAGAAACGGTGAGACCATTCAGATTTTCAACTTTGGCAACTGCAAGCGTGACTTTACTTATGTTGACGATATCGTTGAGGGTGTCGTGCGCATAATGCAGCACGCTCCTGAAAAAGTCACCGGTGAAGATGGGCTGCCTGAGCCGCCGTATGCAGTTTATAATATAGGCAACAACAGCCCTGAGAATCTCCTTGACTTTGTTGACATTTTGCAGCAGGAGCTCATTCGTGCAGGAGTTCTCCCCGAGGACTACAACTTTGAAGCTCACAAGGAGCTTGTTCCTATGCAGCCGGGCGATGTTCCGATTACATATGCTGACATATCAGCTCTTGAACGCGATTTCGGATTCAAGCCATCCACGTCCTTGCGCGACGGTCTGAGAAAATTCGCGGAGTGGTATAAATATTTTTACATGAACGAACAGTGATTTCTGACTACACGGAGTTGACCTGATGAATATTTCAGATACCATCAAATGTGCTGATGTTTTCTCACATACATACAAAAAAGATCCAACCGATGTGGCGTTCTGCCCGTATCGGATTTGTCCTATGGGTGCACACTCTGATCACCAGTTTGGAAAAATCACCGGTCTGGCAATCAACAAGGGCGTGCATATTGCATACGGTCCGAAACAAAACGGCGTAGTGGAGCTGTCTTCTCTTCAGTTTGAGAAAAGAGCACAGTGGCATATTTCTCAGATCCCAGATGCGCCCTTAGGTGATTGGGCTGATTATCTGCGCGGTGCAACATGGGCACTGGCAAAGCATTATACGTTTAAAGTTGGTCTTTGCGGTGTGGTTGAGGGCTCGCTTCCTATCGGAGGTCTTTCCTCCTCCGCTGCTGTGATTATAGTATTTCTTACAGCACTTTGCAGAGTCAATGAAATAACACTTACAGAACGTGAACTGATAGATATTGCCCTTGAGGCAGAAAAGGATTTTGTAGGCGTTTCAGTAGGTAAGCTTGATCAGTCCTGCGAGGTGTTCTCAAAAAAAGATCATCTGCTTTATCTCGACACGCTCGATGACAGTTATGAACTTATTCCCACCAGTCCTGTAATGAAGCCTTACAGAATTGCAATTGTTTTCAGCGGTATTGAGCGAAATCTTGCAGGAAGTAAATTCAATATGCGTGTGGATGAGCTTAAATCTGCAGCATACGCGCTTATGGCTTTTTCCGGGATGGAGTACGGAAAATTCAAAGATGCGAGACTTCGTTTCGTTCCTCGTGAGGTCTATGACCAATATAAAGATCGACTGCCGGAAATCTGGCGCAGAAGAGCTGAACATTTCTATACTGAGTTCGACCGTGTACAGCGCGGAGCGGAAGCATGGCGGAGCGGAGATATTGATACATTCGGCAAGTTGTGCTTCGAAAGCGGATACTCAAGCATATATAACTATGAGACCGGTTCGGATGAACTGAAAACATTATACGAAATCATGCAGCGTACTGATGGTATTTATGGAGGGCGCTTCTCCGGGGCAGGTTTCAAAGGCTGCTGCATGGCGCTGATTGATCCAAGCTATGCCGAAAGCATAGAGGAAAAGATCACGCGTGAATATCTCAAAGTGTTCCCTGATCTTAAGGGTAAATATTCTTTTCACCTGTGTGAAAGCGCTGATGGCGTGGTAATTTAGGAGGCACAATATGAAATGCCTGATACTGGCGGCTGGATATGCCACTCGGCTTTATCCCCTGACCGAAAACTTTCCCAAGCCTTTGCTGGAAGTACGCGGTAAAGCCATTCTCGACTGGCTTGTTGATGATATCGATACTATTGGTCTTGTGGACGAATATGTAGTTATTTCTAACCATAAATTCGCCCATCATTTTGAAGATTGGGCAAAAACAAAGAGCATGAGGATTACTGTTGTCGACGACGGTACCGATACCAACGAAACCCGACTTGGTGCAGTAAGGGACATCCAGTTTGCGATTGATCAGATGAACATTGACGACGAAATGCTGGTCATTGCCGGAGATAATGTGCTGGATTTCAGCCTGACAAAGTTTATTTCCTATGCAAAGGAGAAGGCTACATCTTGCATTATGCGCTATTATGAGGCAGATGCAGTTCGCCTGACCAAATCTGGTATTGTGGAAATAGACGATAACGACCGTATAATTTCCATGGAAGAAAAGCCTTCTCAGCCCAAGTCGAACTGGTGCTGCCCGCCATTTTATTTCTACACCCGTGAGGATGCAAAGATGGTAAAGAAGGGCATAGAGGCCGGATGCGGAGTGGATGCTCCGGGCAGCTACATTGCGTGGCTATGCACACAATCCTCGGTTCATGCCATGGAAATGCCGGGTAAGCGTTATGATATCGGAAATTTGGAAAGCTATGAAAATGTTAAAGCGGAGTATTATGGAATATCCTAATTTAAATTCGCATTGACTGAGCGGTTAGAATATGAGGATAGGGTTCTTAATTTGATTGAAAACAGCCCTAACAGTTTGTTTGAATTTCCGAACATCGACGTGACTGCAACTGGTATGTCTATTAACAAAAGAAAATACTTAATCATATAGGCAAGCGAATACCATGAACAACTCACTTGGATTTTGATTATATGAACTTAGATTATCAAATATTGGAGGAATTATTATGAAAAGCATTTTAGTAACCGGCGGATGCGGAATGATCGGATCAAATCTTGTAAAACGTCTTGTTAGAGATGGCTGGGATGTTTATGTTGTCGACAATCTATGGCGCGGTAAGCTTGAATATCTGAATGATGATAACGGTAAACCGGTAATTGATCTGGATACACATTTCTACAAGATTGACCTGACAAGATACGAAGAGTGTCAGGGTGTGATTGGAAATACCGATTATATCGTCCATCTGGCCGATGTCGTTGCAGGAATAGATTATGTTTTTAATAATCAGGGTGAACTTTTCCGTATTAACAATCTTATCAACTCAAACGTGTTCGACTGCTGCCGAAAGGCAGGCAGTGAGCGCATCAAGGGTCTTCTCTATGTAGGAACAGCCTGCAGTTTCCCGCTGACCCGTCAGAACACGGTCAATCCTGAGCCACTCAGAGAAGAAGAGCTTTATCCAGCTTTGCCTGAGTCTGCCTACGGTTGGAGTAAACTTATGGGACAGCTTGAGATTGGATATCTCGAAAAGGAAACGGGAATTCCCTGCTGTACGCTCATGTTCCACAATGTATATGGTACTCCAACTGATTTTGGCGAGAGAAGTCAGGTTATTCCCGCACTTATCCGCAAAGCTGTCAACTACCCAGCAGAGGAATTCAATGTATGGGGCAGCGGCGAGCAGGGACGTGCCTTTATTCATGTAAACGATATAGTTGATGCACTGGTTTTGGCTCTTGAAAAGGGCTGGGGTCACGGTCATATTCAGATCGGGCCGTCGCATTGCACTTCCATTAAGGAAATTGCCGAAAAGATTGTCGAGATCTCAGGCAAGGATATCGTTCCGTTCTTCGATACATCAAAACCCGAGGGCGATAAGGCACGCTGTGCTGACTACAGTAAGGCAAACAGAATACTTGGCTGGGCACCTTCCATTTCCATTGAAGACGGTCTCAGAGAGTCTTATCAGTGGATTGAGAAACAAATTGCCAAAGCAAAATGATTTTTGTCCCTGCCGCTTTTACTCACTATAAAAAGGATGCCTAAGATTATGAATACTAACATCTATCAAAGACCGAGAGATTTTTACCTGTGTAATGCTGTCGGATTCTGCGCAATGAAAAAAGAGGAGTTTGTCAACGAGCTTTTTTCATTGCCAACAACACCGGTCAGCGCAACTATTAACCTGGTTGGTGTTCCCGGGATTATTTCCGCACGTGAAGACCCAGAGGTCAAAGAAACATATAAAAATGCGACTATTGTAGCAATTGATGGTATGCCGGTAGTAAAGACTGGCAGAAAGAAAGGGTTTGACTGCGATCGCTGCGCAGCCCCGGATTTCATGGGTGATGTGTTTGCCGAGAGCGTCAGGCAGGGCAAGTCCCATTATTTTTATGGCGGAAAAGACGATGAAGTGCTTGAGAAACTTCGAGCCAATCTTGAGCGTGATTACCCAGGCATAAAGATTGTTGGAATGTATTCTCCGCCTTTTCGTTCTCTCACCGATGAGGAAGATCAGTGGGTGTGCAACGAAATCAATTCCCTTGAGCCTGATTTCCTTTGGGTGGGTATTGGTGCCCCAAAACAGGAAAAATGGATGAGGAAGCATCAGGATAAGATTCATAATACCGTCATGTTAGGAGTAGGCGCTGGTTTCAATTTCTTCGCCGGAACACTTGACAAAGCGCCCGTATGGATGGAAAAGGCAAGTCTTGAATGGTTGTTCAGACTAACAAGAGAGCCTAAACGTCTCTGGCGCAGATATATTGTTGGCGGTATAAAATACATATGGTACACATTGGAAGCAAAAATCAAAGGCGAAAAAGAAATCGTTTGACAATACCGGATTTTTTCGTAAAGGAGGATATACTGTGAGAATAGGCATTCTTATTACTTTTATCGGAAATTTCGGGCAGAAAGGATTCTACAACTCGCAGGAGATTGGTCTTGCCAAGGCACTTGACCGACTTGCTGACGAAGTAATCATATATAAATTGGTTGACAATCGTCAGAAAATGCAGACAGAGCCGGTAGAGGGGACAAATAACGCATCGCTGGTCACTCTTCCGTCTACCTGTTTTGGAGGAAACGGAATTCCGGAGCTTTCAAGATTTGACACATCTTTGGATGTTCTTGTACAGTTTGCGGATACTCAGCTCTCTGTTCCTATGGTGTATAAGTGGGCACAAAAAAACGATGTTGAGTATATTCCCTACATCGGAGTAATTGAGAGTCACAGTACGAGCAAATTTATAAGAAGCATTATCAACTTTCTGACGAGACGTAACCTGCGGATATTCAAAAAGTGTAATTGTGTAAGCAAAACACCTGTTGTCTGCAGTCAACTGCAGAAACTTGGAGTGGAAAACTGTGTGGTGGGACCGGTAGGTATTGATCTGTCTGTGCTTAATAGTAATTTTCAGCAGACTCCCAAAATTGAACTGAAAGCAAAATGGCAGTATGGCGAAGAGGAAAAAATAGTTCTGTTTATTGGGCGAATGACTGAAGAAAAGCGCCCAATTCAAATGATAGAGTTGTTTACTCGATTGTATGAGTGCGATAACGCTTATCGTTTGCTGATGGTGGGTAAAGGCGAGTTGCTTGACAAAGTTAGAACAGCGGCTGAAAATGCTGGACTTATTCACGCTGTGCGCTTTGAAAATCAGATCCCCAACGCAGATATCTGGGAGCTGTACAGAATCGCAGACTGCTTTGTTAACCTTAATCGGCAGGAGATTTTCGGAATGGCAATACTTGAAGCAATGTATTATGGCTGTAAAGTGGCTGCGTGGGTTGCTCCCGGACCTAATTACATAATAGAAAACGGCGTAAGCGGTTGCCTGTGTGAAAGCGACGATGAGCTGATGGACGCTATCCTTCACAGGAGCATAGATCCGGAGAAGTCGCAGGAACGCATTCTTCATTCTTTTACGTGGCAAACCACCGGCGAAGTTGTAAAGTCTCAGAGAAGGAAACAGACTGTAAAACATGAATAAGTTTATAAAAAAGTATGTGCAGTATTTTCACCGAGCTGACTACGCGACTTGTGTTTTCAACAATTTCAAAAAGTTTTTGAACCTGAAGAAGCCTTCGGATCTGAACGAAAAGCTTCAGTATCTTAAGTTGAGAACATATTATAACAATCCAGTAATTACCGAGTGCGTAGACAAATATCGCGTTCGGGACTATCTTATTGAGAGAGGATACGAAAGATTGCTTCCCAGTCTCATCGGTGGACCGTATGAGGATGCGCATGATCTTGAAAAGAGTTGGCATTGACTGCCTGATAGGTTTGTGATCAAGTATAATCACGGCTGTGGATACAACATTATCGTCAATGACAAAACTTACGAGAATGTACACAAAATTATTGAACAGGTCAACTCCTGGCTGAATGAGGTTTACTGGAAAATATATTGCGAACTGCAATTCATTATTTATCGAATCAAGACTGGTTTTAGAGGTGTTATTTTGAATATCCTGCTATGCGAAAGAAATTTTGCCGGACATAGGAAGGTATACATGGAGGGGCTGCTCCACACCCCAGGCATGAATATGTATTATGTGGCTCCCGAGGAAATTACCGGTAACTCTGGAACATGGATTCCAACTGCTCCTTTGAAAAACAGATCGAGCATCATCGAATATTTTAACTGGATCAGAGTTATCAGAAAGACTGTAAAGCAGTATGGCATTGATGTGGTGCATGTTCTTGACGGCGACTCTATTATGAAATTTATGGGTGTCGGTTTTGGAATGCCTCGGAATACCTCGCTTGCAGTTACCTACCATCATTTTTTTGGCGGCTTTTTACGCAAACTGTCATACAGGGGTATGCTTTGTAATCAAAGCTCAATTGCTGTAGTGCACACCGACTCCGTAAAAGCACAGATGGAAAGCATCAGCAGAAACAGGATAGAAAAATGCGCATATCCTGCATTCAACTTTGATGATTTCAACGCGCTTGATCCTGTCGAATGCCGAAAGGCTCTGGGTGTTCCGGAGGGATGTCCGGTGATCGGCATTGTAGGTGGTTTGTCTGCATACAAGAGAATTATTCCGTTTCTCCGTGTCATGGAAAGATGTACAGAGGATTTTCGTATTCTGATCTGCGGACGAGAGAATGAGGTTCTTGAGTCGAATATTGACGAAGCTGTAAAGAACTACAGTGACCGTGTGATCAAGCACATACGCCGACTTTCAAACGAGGAATATGCCTTGGCAATTGGTGCCAGTGACATTATTTTCAGTTTGTACGGTCTGGACTTTGAGGCGGCAAGCGGTCCGATGAGTGACGGAATATGCTGTCAGAAAATGATTATAGCAAGTGATCACGGAAGTCTGGGTGAAACGGTGAGGAATAACCATCTGGGATTCACTGCTCCGTGTATGGATGAAGACTCCGTTCTGAAGTGTGTCAGCGATGCGCTTAAGAGCTTTGACACATTTTCATATGACGAGACAGCGATTGCATATCGGCATAGCATGAAGCTTGAGCACTTTTTAATAAATCACGAAAGAATATACCGTTCGCTCGTGAGTAAAAAATAAACTGTTTGATAAGGAGAGTATTATGAGTTTCAACAGAATGCGAAACATAATGATCGCCGTCTATCAGAGAACTCTGTATCCTATTCTTAAGAAAGATAACTATAAAACAATAAAGCGAAACGCGAAATTCAAGGGAATCCATGCAGGAGAGAGATGCTTTGTTATCGGTAACGGACCGTCTGTCGCAAAAATGGATTTGTCCTGCTTGAAAGATGAATATGTATTTACTGTTAATCAAGCAGCCAGAAATAAGCAATTTTCTGAGATAAAAAGTAACTATCACTTCTGGGTTGATCAGAACTTTTTTAAAGGTGATGATGATGATCCCGGTACAGCTGAACTTATCAAGACCATGTTTGCCGTAAATACGCCTGGCAATAAGCCCGAGTGTTTCTTTCCGATCAATCAGAAAGGCTTTATCAAGAAACACGGACTAGACAGTACCATCAGTGCAAACTACATCAGTATGCAGTATGAAATAGTGGATGATAATTTCCCTGTTGATATGACGAAATCGCTACCGTGTCCCATGACGGTGGTTCACGCGTGCATTTTTGCGGCGATCTATATGGGATTTAGCGAAATCTATCTTCTCGGCTGTGACAACACAGGTCTTGTCGCAAACATCAACTCGTTTATTGAAAGCGAAAATGACGGCATTTATTCCTATGAGATTTCTGAAAACGAGAAGAAGAGAATGGCAAATCTGTTTCAGTATGAGTCGTTGGAGCAGTACGTATATTCTTTCTACAAAAACCTCGTAAATTACCGCTATATTTCTCGGTATTGCGGTAAACACGGAATAAAAATAGCAAACTGTACACCCACAACAACAATTGATTCAATTGAGAGAATCCCGTTTGAAAAGGTAATGAACCATGAGTGTTAATTTAGATAATTTATTGGAAAAATTCGTTGTGGTTTTTCTTTTTATGATCGGCTTCAATGTATTAGGGTATGGATCATATCTAATAGTGATTCTGTGGTTACTGTTGTTTGTGAAAACAGGCATACGTTTGAGTTGCTCGGTGGATGCTAATGCAATTTGGCTGTTCCTATTTCTTCTATCTTACGCATTCTTTCAGGCACTGTACAGTGGAGATAACACAAGTTATCTGAGTTATTTTGGGTTTCCTTTTATTTTTTATCTTTTGGGGCGCAAAATAAATTTTTCCGGTATTGCTGAGAGTATGTATTCGTTTGTCTTTGCTCCGATTTTTGGTCTCAGCATTTGGGGAATTATTAATATTGTATACACAAGGTTTAATGGAGATGCGGCGTTATCTGCGGAAAGAATGACTATAGACTTTTGGAGCGGCGAAATCATGGAATCTTCAAAAGAAGCGGCATTCTTTTATCTGGCTGCTTGTATTCTGGGTATCATAGTATGGATGAAGAAGTTGTCAGTTGTAGATATTGCGCTTTTTGCTATGATGGCGATTGGTATCATGCACACTGGTACACGTGGTGTTGTGCTAACTTTTGCAGCGGTATGTATGATCGGGTTTATATATTTTTCACACACAAAAGCAATTGAGACAAAAATCAAAAATAAAACGATTCGTCGTTTGCTTCTGATCATGCTCATTTTGGTTATTGTACTTGCAGTAGATCTTTTCGGAATTACAACCCAGATAACATCATCTACATTTTATTTGCGAATGACGGGACAGTTCCAAAACGATAGCGTTGACAGCATTTTTGACAATAATGGTCGTTTTAAACGGTACGCAGCGTTTTTCGAATTGGCAAAATCCCATCCATTTGGCAATTTTTCTCTTGGAGATCTCGGTTCTGCACATAACACATTCTTTGATATTTACAGAGTCGGTGGCTTCATTCCGTGCATTATGTTCATAGGGTTTATGTGCAATTCTTTTTGGCGTGTAGTAAGAATAGTAAAAGCTCATGGTCTTGATCGCGAAGATATTCGACTGATCTGTGCAATTATAATGGGTATGCTAATTGTGTTTATGGTAGAATCTATGATGGGGCTAAATATACATACAATGAGAATTTATTTCTTTTATGTTGGTATTTTAGCTAGTTATGAAAAAAATTGCAACGCGAAAGGTACATCGAAACCAAGAGATCAAGAGCTATGATAGCATGAATTAATTCATGATTTGCTTTTGAATTAAGGAGCTTGAATGGAGTGTTAAATATGAAAATCGTAGCAATAGTACCAATGAAGCTCAATAACCGTAGATTGCCACAGAAGAACACCAAAGCCTTTACAAATGGAAAACCTCTGTGTCACTATATTCTTTCTACGCTTCTGACTGTAGATGGAATAGATGATGTGTATGTATATTGTAGCAATCCGGATATTCAGAAATTTATACCGGCTGGAGTCAGGTATCTGCCACGTTCCACATCATTGGATCAGGATACGACTAAAATGAACGAGGTTTTGCAGAGCTTTTGCTCCGACGTTCCGGCGGATATTTATGTTATGACACATACAACAGCGCCGTTTATTTCCCGTGAGTCAATTCAAAAAGGACTAAATGCGGTTGTTAGCGGAGAATATGATTCCGCTTTTGCGGCAAAAAAACTGCAGGACTTCCTGTGGCAGGATGGCGTTCCATTTAACTATAAATTGGATGCTATCCCCAGAACACAGGACCTTCCAGCGTTGTATGAGGAAACAAGTGGGTTTTATATCTATAAAAGCAGTGTCATGACCAATCTTAACCGCCGTATAGGAGACAAACCTTTTATCGTTGAGGTTGGCGAGATTGAAAGCGTAGATATAGATGAGGCAGAAGATTTTGCCATCGCCGATGCAATATTCAACCACATCATTCTCAAAGGTAGGCAGGAGGAGAATTGACTTGGGAAGAGTAAGTGTACTGGATTGTACTTTACGCGACGGAGGATACTGTAACCAGTGGCGTTTTTCATTCAACAGCATTAAAAAAATTACCGATGGACTTGTAGAAGCAGGTATTGACATAATTGAGTGCGGTTTCCTGACGCAGAAAGTGGAATACGACTGCGACGTAACCAAGTTTACTCAGATAGATCAGATTTCCAAGATCATCCCATCCTCCAGACAAGGCAAGTTGTTTGTTGCAATGATGAACTACGGAGAATATGATGTTGATTCGTTGCCGGAATATGACGGTACGTCTATTGACGGCATTCGAGTTGCATTCCATAAGAAGAATCGGATTGAGGCACTCGAGGTCTGCCGTGCCATAAAGGCAAAGGGCTACAAGGTTTTCGTTCAGGCTATGGTGTCTCTAAGCTACTCTGACGAGGAGTTTTTAGAATTGATCCGCCTTGTAAATAGTATTGTTCCTTATGCTTTCTACATTGTGGACAGCTTTGGAATGATTAAACGAAAGGATCTCAATCGCCTTTTCTACGTTGTTGAGCACAACCTGAAGAGCGATATACTTATCGGATTCCATTCTCACAACAATATGCAGTTGGCATATTCAAATGCTCAGAATATGGTTGATACACAAACTAATCGTAGCTTGATTATTGACTCTTCCGTATACGGAATGGGTCGTGGCGCAGGTAATTTGAACACAGAGCTTTTTGTTGAATACCTTAACGAAAATGAGGGGACAAGATATAATTTAAAACCGTTGCTCACGATCATTGATCAGATACTTAACGGCTTCCATCAGGAAAACTACTGGGGATATTCTCTTCCAAACTATCTCTCGGCGCGTTATTGGACCCATCCGAACTACGCAGGCTATCTGGATGACAAAAAAACGCTTACAGTGGAAGCTATGTCGGAGATTTTCGAGATGATGGATGAGGATAAGCGTATAGAATTTGACAGTAATTACATAGAGGAACTTTATCTACGATATATGGCTACCGGGGCGGTTCAGGATGAGCACCGGTCGGAACTTCGTTCGCGGCTTGAAGAAAAAAAGGTTTTGCTTATTGCTCCGGGCTGCAGTTCCATTAAATACAGTGACAGAATTAGCAAGTTTGCCTCCAATGCCGATGTTGTGACCATTGGTATTAATGGAGACTATCAGTTCGTTGAAACTGACTTCATCTTCATGAGCAACATGCGCAGATTCCGCGAGATGGACAAATCGCTGCGAAACAAATGCATCGTCACATCTAATATTCCTACGGATGGGATTTATCTTCAGACAAGGTATCGTGATCTGGTAAACGACATCGAGTCGGTAAAGGATAACTCAGGAATGATGGCAATCAAATTACTTATTGATTTTAACGTTCAGCAGGTATACCTTGCTGGATTTGACGGTTATTCGCACGATAATCACGAAAACTACGCTAACACCCATGTTGCGTACTATACTAAAAATGCAGTACTGGACGCAATGAATGCCGGTATGGCGGAAATGATCAAGCGGTTCTCAAAACAAATAGAAATTCACTTTATTACACCGTCACGCTTTGAACTTACGGTGCAGAATTAATATATTCCGCTAGCAGAAGGAATCGATCAATGAAAAAATTACTCAATAAGGTGGTCGGTATATACAAAGGGCTGTCCGCTCCGGTGAGAGCGACCCTTTGGTTTACCGTGTGCAGTGTGGCCCAAAAGGGAATCTCACTGCTGACTACGCCAATATTTACCAGATTGCTGTCTTCCGAACAGTATGGACGGTTCTCGGTTTACCAGTCTTGGTATGCAATTATTTCTATAGTAGCAACTCTTAACCTGTTTGCGGGAGTATACAACAACGGACTTACTAAATACCCTGACAAACGCGATGAACTGACGGCCTCATTTCAGGGACTATCCACTACTGTAACGGCAATATTGCTTCTTGTATACTTGATCAATGTGGATTTCTGGAATGGGCTTTTGAAGATGCCTACGATTTTTGTACTGGCAATGTTTGTTGAAATGCTATTCGTTCCCGCGTATTCTTACTGGACCGTAGGGCAGCGCTACGACTATAAATACAAGGGGATCATCGTGGTCACTTTGGTGTTGGCCATGGGAAGTCCTATTATTAGCGTTATTGCAGTGTTGTCTACGGAGCACAAGGCGGAGGCACGCGTGCTGTCTTTCGCACTAGTGCAGGCGGCAGTTGGAATAGTGTTTTATATCTATAACATTTACAAGGGAAAGCGATTTTTCTCTGCTCAGTACTGGAAGTTTGCACTCTCCTTCAATCTGCCGCTTATTCCTCACTATTTGTCCATGACTTTACTCAACCAGTCGGATAGAATTATGATAAGCCGAATGGTTGGAGAGTCGGAGGCTGCGATTTACAGCGTGGCATATACAATTTCTATGCTGATGAACATTATTACCAACGCGATCAATAACTCATTTATCCCATACACATACAAGAGTTTGAAAGAAAAGAAATACGACGGTATCCGTACCAACGCTAATTTTCTGCTGATTCTCGTTGGCGGAGCAAGTGTTTTGGCGATGGCGTTCGGTCCGGAATTGGTAAAGATAGTGGGAACAGAGGAATACTACGATGCTATCTGGATAATTCCTCCGGTTGCGGCATCGGTTTACTTCATGTTTCTGTATCCGTTATTCGGTAATGTGGAATTCTTTTTTGAAAAGACTAAATTTGTTATGGTTGCATCGTGTATTGGCGCAGCGGTAAATTTAGTACTCAACTATATTTTTATTCCCATTTTTGGATACTACGCAGCAGGATACACTACGCTTTTCTGCTATATATTGTTTGCTGTGGCGCATTATTTTTTTCACATGAAAACTCTACGAATGGAGCTGCCGGAGTTAGGGGTATTGTACAACACCAGATTCATCCTGCTTTTTTCAGCGGTAGTGCTTGCTGCCATGGTTGGAATGGTGCTGACATATAAGTGGACACTGGTTAGGTACAGCATTATTGCTGTGCTGTGCGTGGTAGCGATTGTAAAGCGAAAATTAATTGTAGAAAGCATCAAAGCGCTCAAGAAGTAGTGATGTGATTTTTATGCAAGTTCTGGAGTAGCTGTGTGGGATTATACTATTATACAATCCCACACAGCTACTCCACCATCCTGGAACACTTCTTTTAATCTCTGTCGAACATTCTCCCTCGTCACGCCCTTCTTCATAACTGCCTGGAGGAATCCGCCACCACCGGCACCGCAGATCATCTTACCGTCGAGAAGATCGTCGATAGACTGAAAAATCTGATCAATAAGCGTGTTGGTGCTGCCGGAGTCCAGCTTCTTTGAAAGCTCCCAGTGGTCGGAAAGCAGTGAGGCAAAAGCATCGATGTTTCCTCGCTCAAGTTCAAATCGCATAAGTGCGGCGGTGCGCTGGATCTCATTAAGAGCATAGAGTGCATCGGGTTCATTACCAATGTAGCGACCTACAACATCACGCAGCAGGTTTCGAGCGAGGCGGCGCTGACCGGTATAAATCAGAATAAAACGATCGTTAAGTTCGCGTTGCGCTTCGTCGGGAATTTCGATGTGCGTAACGCGAATTTTCTGTTTCATGCCCGGTGCGGTGGTAATATATTTTATGCCATTTGTCAGACCGCCCACCTGATCCTGCCAACCACCTCCGGTGGACATGATCTGTTCCATGCAGAGAACATGGCCTGACAGCGTTTCGTTGTCGCATTCAATGCCCACGAAGCCGAACAGAGCTTTGACGCAGGCTGCAGCGAGGATACTGCTTGTTCCGAGACCACTGCCCTTAGGTACATCGGTGACCTCAGTCTGCATACGGAAACCGCCACCCATTCGAGTGAGAATTTCATCAAGATTGCCGCCTTCTATGGGAATAATGCCGCATGCTAGCAAAGCGGCTTTTTGCAGCACGAACGGGTCGTATGGATCTCCAACTGACTGCAGCGGAGCAATGTCGCAAAACTCGCCGTGGGTATCCATATCACGACTGTCAAACACAATTTTATGTTCATCTATGCGAGTGAAAGTAACCTCAACAGGCAGCTTTCCGTCCAACATGATGGCGGCATTCAGCACTGTGCCGCCACGTTCGTTGCAATGAGGGGGAGTATCGCTCCAACCGCCGCCCCAGTTGACGCGCAGAGGGAGACGGACCGTATAGCTGTCTGTGACAATGCAGCAGCTCGTGTTCTGCTTAAGACCATTAAGGGTGCTCTCGAGTATTGCTTTGCTTATGACTTTGAAACATTCGGCAATGTGAGCTTCTCCTTCGGCGTTGCCCAATGCTTTGCCTATGTAATAATGCAGACGCATAGCCTCGCCTGGCTGGGCATGTGCAAGACGGTTGCCCAACCATTCGCGCTGTATTTTAGTTAGTGTGTTTGCTTTAAGAATGCCCGCGGCATCGGTGGCAGGACGACCGGCAGCAATAAGCTTTTCAATGCCGTCCATACGAACCAATTCACTCATTCGCTTGTCCCACGCAATGATGTCATAGGGATTAGCATCGTTGAAGCCTTCGCACAGACTTTTGCGCATAGCAGATCGCCACATATGTACATCGCCCTCACCGTTTGCCATGGCGTAGAGATTGAGTGCCTGAGATATTGCCTCGCGAATTGTATCGCAGGCAGGATACAGAGCCGCTGACCATAGAGAGCGGTCGTTTTCGCTCCATAAATCACAAACCTCTATGCCGTTTTTCTGCATGATTTCGCTCAAGGGCTTGCCAAAGAGGGTGCAGTTATCGTTAAGCGTACCCTTAGGGTTATCATCAATACCGTAGATACGGGCAACGAACTTACCGTCACGCTGCTTCAAACCGTGAAGAACGACATTGGCAGGAACAGTCTCATTTTCTATGTGAATGTAAGAAAGCAGAGTGTTTTCTCCAACCGTAGCGCCATGACCGACATAGCTTACCTCGAGATAACAGCCCTTTGCACATCTGGCATCGGCAGAAAGCACACTATTGTACCCAGCGGCACAGTTATCCTTGATACTGCTGCATACGCAGCGATTCCATCCAAGAGTTTCGTATTCGGTGATTCCGGAAGACATCAGCTTCATTATTTCCCTTGTGGTGCCAAAGTGTATGAATCGAGAAGGTGAAAGGCGCAGCAGCTTCATACGGAACGGACGCAATGCATTCCATACGGCAGCGCGTGCAGCGGTCAGCTCATCGCAGTATTCACCCTCGGGCTTTTCTCTCTGGAATGATTCAAGAGTAGAATCAGAGGCAAGAGGATAGAGAAAATCTCCATACAGAGACAGGCGCACTTTCTCGTTAACATAGCTGTTGTACAATTCTTCGTCGGTTTTTCCGTCGCGTGAGACGAGTGAATAAAGTGATGCAAGCATGGCAGAGGAGAATATGACAGAGCCTGTATCTATATCTACGCAGTCACGCTCATTGACAGCACCTTTCAGGCGCAATGTTTCAACTGTCTGCTTATGAAGAAACTGAGCTACACATCCATTTTCGCCCTTGAGGAATACTCCGTGATTCTTTCCAGTTTCCACATGCTCTTTGAAAGAGATTGCTGCGGCCCCTTCTCCGGAATAGTCTATCTGCAAAGGATTGAACAGCAACAGAACATCACCCGAAAGCAGAAGCATACCCTCACGGATGCGCCCTGCAACGCCGCTCATGGCGATGATAAACTCATCAAACAGGGTTGATGCACGACCGTCAGGCAGCACGTGGGGAACAGGAGAAAATAACTTGCCAAGCGCCGAATACTGAGGAACACGCTTGCTGTCACCACCGCTATGTATGACAAGAATGCGCAGATTGGAAAAGTCAGTGTTGCCCTCACTTTCAGCAATATAGCGGATAACGCCCAGAGTGGCACCGCCGCTGCCTACGCGCTTTCCATTCGGATCAGGCAATACGGCAAAGTGAGTATGGGCAGGCAGGTTGCCTTCGGCAAGACGCTTATCAATCTGAGCACGAAAACCTGCTGCTTGTCCCTCATTGGAGGCAGTCAGTACTATATAATCCCAACATGCAAAGCCAGGGCGCTTTAGAGAACGTGTGTAATCCTCCCAAGCATCTTTATAAGACTGGGAAAGAAATAAGGAAACCAGAGATTGAGACATAAATAATCCTCCGTGATTTTTATTGATTCTGTGCAGTACTTTGCCATGATTTGCGGTATTCGGCAGGGGAGATACCCTCGAATTTTTTAAACATACGCGAAAAATAGTTTGGATCATCAACACCACATTGTGATGCGATCTGTTCAATTGTCATGTCAGAGTAGCGCAGAAGCTGTTTTGCAGAAGTCACTCGCTGCTGCGAAATATATGCATTTATCGGTATTCCGAACTGTTCGCGGAATGTCCGAGATAGATAATACTTGTTGATAAAAAAACGTACGGAAAGGTCATCAAGGGTAATTCTTTCAGTTAAGTGATTATCGAGATATTCTCGTACCTGCTGCAGATCCTGTTTTTTTGAAGAGAGCTGCAATGTACCAGCAGGCTGCCAGCTTTGCTCCATTAGGAGAGTAAGCAAACGTGAAAGCAGTTCATTTATACGCATATCACGAATATAATCGCTGGAAGAGGCCATTATATTTATTTCTTCAAGCAGGTGAAGAAAACCTGACAGATCAGATGGCTTGAATACCGGCTGACCGCCACGTTCAGCATACTTGCTGTAAATACTGACTAAGCTGGGACCAAAAAAATGTACCCACTTAATTGTCCACAAATCATCTGAAGTTCGATGAGAATATGGCTTTACACAGTTGATAAAAACGCAGTCACCGACTGAGAGATTGTATTTATTACCTGAATATTCAAGTGTTCCGCTGCCCGATAAAACCACGAAAAACAAAAAAGAAGTAAGGTTTTTACGACTGCTTGTATGAGGGTCTTTAGCTGTGAGTGTTCCTGTTTCCTGTAAATGAATTAGGCTGGTTCGAGCGAACGTTGAGGGGGTGTAGATTATTCGATTGGGATTGATAATACTATCGTGAAATAATGCATCCAAATATTGATCACCCCTTATTTAAAATAAAATTTGTTTCATTATATCACATAAGTCAATATTGTGCTACTATTTTTCAATGTTTTGCATTTATTTTTTCGCTCGATATAATAAAATAAGTACAATAAAATTAATCGGCGTCATGCCGATAAAAACTTACGGGGGAAATCACAATGAAAAAAGCATTGATTACAGGTATTACAGGTCAGGACGGCTCTTATCTTGCCGAATTTCTGCTGGAAAAAGGCTATGAAGTACACGGAATTACACGTCGTGCATCTATTTCCAACACTGCACGCATCGATCATCTCATCGCAAAGAATGATATAAAGCTGCACGATGGCGACCTGAGCGATTCTTCTTCGCTCATCCGTATCATTGGTCTCGTGCAGCCGGACGAAATATACAACCTTGCAGCGCAGTCCCATGTGCAGGTGTCATTCGATGTACCGGAATACTCCGGTGATGTAGACGCATTGGGCGTACTGCGGGTTCTTGAGGCTGTGCGTATTTTAGGACTCACCAAAAAGACCAGAATATATCAGGCATCTACCTCAGAGCTGTACGGCAAGGTAGAAGAGATTCCGCAGAAAGAAACTACTCCCTTCCATCCTTACAGCCCCTATGCTGTTGCAAAACAGTACGGATTCTGGATCACCAAGGAGTACCGTGAGGCTTACGGTATGTTTGCGGTCAATGGTATCCTGTTCAATCACGAATCAGAGCGCCGCGGCGAAAACTTTGTTACCCGCAAGATTACTCTCGCCGCAGGACGTATCGCCGAAGGTCTGCAGGATCACCTTGAACTTGGAAACATGGATTCTCTGCGCGACTGGGGATATGCTAAGGATTACGTCGAATGCATGTGGATGATGCTGCAGCATGATACCCCTGAGGATTTTGTTATAGCTACCGGTGAGCAGCATACCGTTCGTGACTTTACAGAAAAGGCATTTGCCGCAAACGGTATTATAATTCGCTGGGAGGGCAAGGACCTTGACGAAAAGGGCTACGATGCCGAGACAGGCAAGATGCTTGTATGCGTAAATCCTGCATGGTTCAGACCCACCGACGTTGATAACCTGTGGGGCGATCCCACAAAGGCAAAGACCGTCCTCGGATGGAATCCTCAGAAGACCTCCTATGCCGAGCTTGTGCGCATAATGGCTGAGCATGACCGTGCTCTTGCCAAGCGTGAGGCAGCTGTCAAGGCCGCAAAGAACTGAGGTGAGTGGCAATGATGGAGAAGAACGCAAAGATATACGTTGCCGGACACCGTGGAATGGTTGGCTCCGCTATTGTGCGTGAGCTTGAGCGACAGGGCTATAACAATATAATTACCCGAACTCATGCTGAACTTGACCTTTGCCGTCAGGAAGATGTGGAGCGGTTCTTTGAAGAAGAGAAGCCGGAATATGTATTTCTTGCGGCGGCTAAGGTTGGCGGTATTGTTGCAAATTCAAGCGCACTCGCAGATTTCATGTACGACAACATGATACTTGAGATGAATGTTATTCATTCGGCATGGAAGAACGGCTGCAAGAAGCTGGAGTTCCTTGGTTCAAGCTGTATTTATCCACGTATGGCACCTCAGCCCATGAAGGAGAGCTGCTTGCTTACCTCTGAACTTGAAAAGACCAACGAAGCTTATGCTCTTGCAAAAATATCGGGTCTGAAGTACTGCGAATTTCTTAACAAGCAGTATGGAACAGACTATATATCGGTTATGCCTACAAATCTGTACGGTCCAAATGATAATTATCATCCCACTCACAGCCATGTACTTCCGGCGCTGATCCGCCGTTTCCATGAAGCAAAGGAGAGCGGTGCGCCTACTGTCACTTGTTGGGGAGATGGCAGTCCTCTGCGCGAGTTTCTCTATGTGGATGACCTTGCCAACCTGTGTGTATTTCTGATGAACAACTACTCAGGAGATGAAACCGTCAACGCAGGTACAGGTAAGGAGCTCTCTATTAAGGAACTTACTGAGCTGGTTGCTAAAGTGGTTGGTTACGAAGGCGAAATACTGTGGGATACCTCAAAGCCCAACGGTACGCCTCGCAAGCTTCTGGATGTGTCCAAAGCAGCATCGTTGGGCTGGACCTACAAGACCGAGCTGGAGGACGGTATTCGTCTTTCATATCAGGACTTCCTCAGCAATCCTATGAGGGCAGAAAGATAATCAAAAAGAGGGAATGAATTATGAATCTTATCCTTTTATCAGGCGGTTCCGGTAAGCGTCTGTGGCCGCTGTCAAACGATATACGTTCAAAGCAGTTTATCAAGATATTTAAGACCCCTGATGGGGAATATGAATCGATGGTACAGCGTGTGTATCGTCAGATTTGCGATGTTGACAGTGGGGCGGATGTGACTATTGCCACATCCAAAACGCAGGTGTCGGCAATTAAAAATCAGCTGGGCGAAAATGTGGGAATCTCAGTTGAGCCCTGCCGTCGTGATACTTTTCCGGCAATAGCTCTTTCTACTGCTTTCCTTCACTACGTCAAAGGAATCCCTGCTGATGAGGCGGTAGTTGTCTGTCCGGTGGATCCCTATGTAAACAATGAATTCTTTGAAGCTCTCAATGATATGCACCGTCTGGCGCAGGAGGGCACGGCAAATCTGGTGCTGATGGGTATTGAACCAACCTATCCCAGCGAAAAGTACGGTTACATCATGCCTCGAACAACAGATCCGGTAAGCATGGTAGACTGCTTCAAGGAGAAGCCCGATGCTGTCACAGCTCAGAATTATATTGACCAGGGCGCACTGTGGAATGGCGGCGTATTTGCATACAAGATTCAGTATCTTCTGGATAAAGCACACGAACTGATCGATTTTACAGATTACGATGATCTGTTCTCCAAATACGAAACACTGACCAAGATAAGTTTCGACTATGCAGTTGTTGAAAATGAACAGAGCATCGCGGTAATGCGGTTTAACGGTGATTGGAAAGACCTTGGAACGTGGAATACATTAACCGAAGCAATGGATGAAAACAGTGTAGGCAACGCACGATTGAATGAAAACTGCAGTAATGTTCATGTTATCAATGAGCTTGATGTGCCTGTACTTTGTATGGGACTCAAAGATGTTATCGTATCGGCAAGCCCTGACGGTATTCTGGTATCAGACAAGGAGCAGTCTAGTTATATCAAACCCTATGTTGATGAAATCGACAGTCAAATCATGTTCGCAGAAAAGTCATGGGGCAGTTATCGGGTTATGGATGTAGGCAGCGAAAGTATGACCATAAAGGTAACCCTCAATCCAGGACATAGAATGAACTACCATAGTCACGACCACCGAGATGAAGTGTGGACGGTCGTGGCAGGCGAGGGACGTACAATTGTTGACGGTGCCTCCAAGAGAGTGACTGCTGGGGATGTTCTTACTATGCCGGCAGGTGTACCTCATACTGTAATTGCAGATACAGAATTACAGATAATTGAGGTTCAGTTGGGCAAGGATATAAGAGTGGAAGACAAGCATAAGTTCGAGCTTGAAAGCTGATTCCGCAGAGTAAGATTGATTTAGTTTATGCGAACGATGCAGTACAAAATGAAATACGCACAGTAGCTACTGTACCACTTGAAAATTCATAGCAAGGTCAAGTTGCCGAACGTTAGCGTCTGAAATAAAGAGTTCTATTTTTAACTCACCTTAATTTTTCTCTGCGAACCTCATTTTTTGCAGACTGCATACGATTGTACAGCAGCAGAGCTTTAGTGGCGTCATATAGAGTTTTATCGCCCGACATATACACTACCGGTGTGTATTTTTGGGCTGAGAATTCTTTGCATATTGTTTCCAATGACGAACGAAAGTTTGTGCCATCTCGCTCGCTTTTGGTCAGCCATATCTCAGCTATCTTTTTTTCATCATTTACTCTGATATCTATCTGTTGTTCCCTCCATTCAGTTGGTATTATTTTCCTCATAAATCAGCGGGCTATTCATTGCCTGTTGATGATTTACTTGCAATAAATAAAGCGGTTGGCTGCAACTATACGATGTAGTCAAACGCTTTTGTGTTTGTTCTTTTCTAGTCTGTGCTTGATTTGCTGACAAGGAGATGTTAACAGCACTATGTATTTCCAATTTATATCCAAATCTTGCATAGTCCTTGCAGCTTTAATATGCCTCTTCTTGCGTTTTTCTTGCAAAAGTGCAAATTAATTTGCCGTTGCATCAAAATAAGGCGTGATTAAGGATAATCCGCACGCCTATGCGAGTTCTTGACCTTTATCCGCTCGTTTACGCAACAAGACTGTAATTTTACGCATATAAACTGACCGGATGAAACCCGTATAACCCAAAGTAGCCAATGTGGTGCAAAACTCGAAATCATGCAACAAAACCGATGCAACAGAGCAAATGGTTTCAGTTTATGCTTGGAGATAAGAAAAACTGATGAATAATCTTAATAAAGACTGAACGGTATTACTGATTGACAATATTATGTATTGTTGATTATAATACTAAAAAATGTATGGGGGAATGGATGATGCATAAAAATGAATATACAATTGCGGTAGCAGGAACGGGATATGTGGGACTATCCATTGCAACATTGCTTGCACAGCATAACAAAGTGTATGCAGTAGATATTATTCCCGAAAAGGTTGAGTTAATAAACAATAATAGGTCACCAATTCAGGACGATTATATTGAAGAATATCTTGCTACTAAGGAATTGAACCTTACTGCAACCCTCGACGCAAAAGTGGCATACACAGACGCTGATTTTGTAGTTATAGCAGCCCCAACCAATTATGATGCAAAGAAAAACTTCTTTGACACTTCTGCAGTAGAGGCTGTCATCAAGCTTGTCATGGAATATAATCCTGATGCAATTATGGTCATAAAAAGCACGATTCCAGTAGGCTATACGAGTAGCATCAGAGAAAAGACCGGCAGCAAGAACATTATTTTCAGTCCTGAATTTTTACGTGAATCTAAGGCGTTATATGACAACCTTTATCCCAGCCGAATCGTCGTTGGTACTGATATGAATGACGATCGCTTAGTGGAAGCTGCGCATGTTTTTGCCGAGTTACTTCAGGAAGGTGCGATAAAAGAAAACATCGACACCCTGTACATGGGCTTTACCGAGGCGGAGGCGGTGAAGTTGTTTGCCAATACATATCTGGCCTTGCGCGTGTCCTACTTTAATGAGCTTGATACTTATGCGGAAATGAAGGGTCTGAACACTAAACAGATAATTGAAGGTGTTTGCCTCGATCCTCGCATTGGCAACCATTATAACAATCCTTCTTTCGGATATGGCGGTTACTGTTTGCCTAAGGACACCAAGCAGCTGCTTGCTAATTATCAGGATGTGCCGGAAAACCTCATTGAAGCCATTGTTGAATCCAATCGTACACGAAAGGATTTTATTGCGGAAAGAGTTCTTCAAATCGCAGGCGCATATGAATACAATGATGCATGGGATTCCAACAAGGAAAAAGAGGTAACAATCGGTGTGTATCGTCTGACAATGAAGAGCAATTCTGATAATTTCCGTCAAAGCAGTATTCAGGGTGTTATGAAAAGAATCAAAGCTAAAGGAGCAACTGTTATCATATATGAACCCACATTGGAGGATGGCAGTACATTCTTTGGCAGCAGAGTTGTTAATGATTTGGAAGTATTTAAAAGAAAGAGCAACGCCATTATCGCTAATCGATATGACGAGTGTTTATGTGATGTTGAAGACAAGGTTTACACTAGAGATATTTTTAGAAGAGATTAGGGGAAGAATAAGATTTTTATGAGCATTGATGTATGTTCTGAAAATGATTGTATCTAAAATTACTCTTAGTTTTGTCCGAGATTTTACTCTTGAAGATATGTGTGGTAAATTGTTGGTAATCAAAGCTATATTTAAAGGGGAAAGCAATATGTTTCTTGAATCATATCGTTTCTGGAAAGAAAATGAGTTCTTCGATGCAGAAACAAGGGCTGAACTCAACGCTCTTGATCTGGTATGCAACATAAAAGAGATCGAAGATCGTTTTTATCGGGATCTGGAGTTCGGAACAGGTGGCTTGCGTGGAATTATGGGTGCAGGGACAAACCGCATGAACAAATATACGGTCGGAAAAGCCACCAAAGGACTTGGAAGGTATTTGATGGACACCTACGGTACCAAAGCATGCGAAGAACGCGGTGTAGTCATCGGTTACGACACCCGCAACAACAGCGAGAGTTTTGCCCTCGCTGCTGCGAATGTTTTGAGCGGTATGGGAGTCCGAGTACACCTCCATTCCCAGGCTCGCCCCACTCCCCAGCTTAGTTTTTCCGTAACACTCAGAAACGCTCTGGCTGGCATTGTTATAACCGCATCTCACAATCCTAAGGAATACAATGGCTACAAAGTATATGATGAGTTCGGATGCCAGCTCGTTCCCGAACAGGCAAAACAGGTAATAAGCTATGTGGACACCATAAACGATTACCGGACAATAGATTTTACTGGTGATGACACACTTATAAGCATTGTGGACGACACTGACAGCTTTATTACTGCAGTTATGAAACAAAGCAGATATGGTGTCAAAGAAGCAAAAGCTGATTTGAATATTGTGTATACTCCGCTCCACGGTACAGGCAATGTTCCAGTGCAGGAAGTGCTTCGTCTGGATGGATTTACAAAGGTTAATACCGTAGTGGAGCAAGTTGTTTCTGATGGCAATTTTCCGACAGTTGTTTCTCCGAACCCAGAAGATCGTCGTGCTTTGGAAATGGGTATGGATCAGGCGAAAAAACTCGGCGCGGATATCGTCCTTGGAACCGATCCCGATTCTGATCGTGTAGGCATAGCTGTAAGGATTGCAGATGGCAGCTATCAGTTGATGACCGGCAACCAAGTCGGTGCATTGCTGATGAGTTTCATTTTAAGTCATACAAATATGAGCAAATATCGGAATCCAGCCGTGGTTAAAACTGTTGTTACCTCCGAACTTGGTGCTGATATCGCCCGCAAACATGATATTGCTGTTTTTTCTACATTAACCGGATTCAAGTTTATAGGTGAGAAGATCACTCAGTTTGAGCAAGCCAAACAAAGTGATAATAAAACGCAGGATTACGACTTTCTGTTTGGCTACGAGGAATCTTATGGATATCTTGCAGGAACTCATGCCCGCGACAAGGATGCAGTGGTGAGTTCTCTCCTTATCTGTGAAATGGCAGCCGAGGCAAAGCTTGAAGGAAAAACACTGATCGATAAAATTGACGAAATATATGCGGAGTACGGATATTACCGTGATGCATTGGATAGCTTTACCTTAACAGGCAAAGATGGTCTGGAAAAAATTACGGCTATGATGTCTGATCTGCGTGGCGGAAACACGCCGTTTGCCGGAACAAAAGATGTCATTGACTATAGTACACCGATGAACGCTGAGCCGGGATTCGGAACTTTGCCTACTTCCGATGTGTTGAAATATGTGTTGAATGATGGCTCATGGATCGCGGTTCGTCCATCCGGCACGGAACCCAAAATAAAGATTTATTACAGTGTTAAGAGCACAGATCGGATCACTGCAGATAAGAAGTTGGACGAAATTCAAGATATTATACAAATAAAACTTGGGTTGAAATAAAAGAGAACAATCATTAAAAATTCGTTTCTTCACTGATATTTAACGCACTGGTTGGACAAAGATATATCCAATCTTCACAGAAAACACAAACAATAAACTTGAGCACTTGAACATAAACTGCAACAATTTTACCTATATCCATAAACGAAAAGGTGCCGGATTTGCTGGAGTCCGACACCTTTTTTTCATATTTTTTCTTCGCCCTATGTACCTTATTCCAAACCTTTCCTTTTGTTTAACTCCAACATAGAGAAGCAAAATCTCTCCCACGGTATCAATATCATCTGTGACTGGTCGCCCTCGCGGATTCTCATTGTTCTTCTTATTTCCTTGGGGATGACCACACGTCCGAGGTCATCGATTCTTCTGACTATTCCTGTTGCTTTCATATATATAAATCTCCTTGTTTTACAGATTTCGATGTTATTATCTGTAAAACAGCAGTATTTATACCGAATCATTTACTTTTTGCGTTTGCTGCGATACAATAAATCAAAAAGGCGGTGAAACGAATGAGAACATTGATCATTTCAGATGTACACGCAAATGAACCTGCATTAAAGGCTGTTCTGCAAGATGCCGGCTGTTATGACAGATTGGTTTTTCTAGGTGATTTAGCGAATTTCGGACCGCATCCTGCTCAGTGTGTTGATATATTGAAAAAACTGAATCCGATATGTATAATGGGCAATCATGACGAGCAGATTGTTACAGAAAACCCTGATAATTTCTGGGACGAGTGGTCAAGGAAGCGATTAAGCAGCGCTCAATTGGAATGGATGAGCAGCTTTCATAATTCATATATCCTGGACGGGCATATTTTGCTTGTACACGGTTCCTATTCTGTTGATTATGATATTCTGCCAAACACACCCGACAGAGAGATCAAAGCTGCTTTTGATCATTTACTGACACCGCAAATCGATCAGGTATGGTTTGGTCATTATCACTATCAAGTTGATAGGGTGATAGATAATGTTGAATATCATTGTATTCGCCCTGTGGGGCATCATAGAGATAAAGATACCCGTTCCAGTTACTATGTCTGCGAAAACGGTGTATTGACTCAAAAAAGAGTCGAATATGAACTGTCCAGAACCATAGAAGATTTTAATAACATAGATGCTTTTGAAGATTTGGAAAAAAAGAATCAATTTGCTCAATTGCTGAAAAACGCTTTTCACGAAGAGTTACTGCAAAAAGATTTAGCACAAATGAGGATCAACGAAACAACAGCGGAGTGATATTCACTCCGCTGTTGTTATTTGCATAAAGGATTATATATTTACCCATTGGGGGACAGTATCTGTTTACTGCTTGATCCAGCGTCCGTCCTGCAGGATCTTTTTTGTGACAAGCTCATCGTCCACAGGACATTCATCCATCATATTCCAATAATTATACAAGTCGCAGAAGTCACATTCATCAACTTCAAACTGCATATCGCATAAAGTCATGACGCCATCGGAAACAACAGCACGGAAGGCGGTGATCTCACCGTCATATTCGACACTTTCCACGCAGGCGTTCTCGATTGTACTGTCAAAATCTGTAAGCTTTTCGGTCATACGGAATTGACTGTAAAAATCGGTATCATAATAATTTTTGACATCAAACGGATTAGCATCAAAATCAAAGTCACTTTCAAAGTAACCGTTTTCAGTCAGAATCTTCATGAACTGATATCCGAACTTACTGCTGCCGCATCCTAAGAAATAATCAAGATACATACCAATTATAAAATCTTTATTAAAGCCGAGATATGGTGTTGCGTCACCGTCTTCAAAACAAAATCCGTACTCTTCACCGGATACAAGTGTACATTTGCTTCCGTCCTCATTGAACCTGACTCCGATTTTTTCAAGTTCCCGGAAAAGCTCACGGTTTCTCATGGAAAAGTCTGCATAGCTGCTGCTTGCCATAAACAGTAATCCTTTGTGTTTACATGAAATAATTATAACATCTGCAAAAAGGGTGTCAATATGCAATGGATAAACCACAATAGTGTACCTGTTGCAATTATGGTTGATTATATTGATTGCTGTGTTCTCTGTGTGCGATATCCGTCAATCAATCGCAGTACATACAGATAGTTCCTTCGGACAGCCTGAATCCGTTCTTTCTGTAAAATCCGGCAGCAGGTGCATATTCACTGGTATAAAGAACGATACCTGCAAGACCGTTTTCTTTGCAGTATTCTTTGACGGCATCCAAAAGCTGTGTGCCTATTCCGCGACCCTGAAGTTCAGGCAGTACCGCCATTTCGTTTATGTAAATCTCCTGTTTGCTTCCGGATAATCTGCAAAGAGCAAATATACACCCTGAGATTATGTTGTTTTCTTCGTATACATACCCGATAAACCTTTTCTGCTCAAAGAAATCCTGAAGATACTCTGCTGCGTTTTCTGCAGTCCAGTCAATTCCCCAATGCTCTGCAGGAAAGGCTTTTGCGTAAATTTCGCCGCATTTTGCAAGGTCATTGCGTTCCATTATTCTTATCATTTTCTGTTTCACCGCCGAGTTTATTTTGCGTTCTGCAAGACAGCGGAATTGCTGTCGGAGAAAAGAATCGCAAATTATATATTAATCCATAAGTAATCGGACGTCAATATATACCTGAGCGATCGTGTGATGCTCTTCTGAGAATTTTTAATGTTCGGTTAATATTATTCGTGTGAAGATTTAATGTTCAGGGAATATTATCCTGACATAAATCGAAAGGGAAGGAATCGGCGTTATGAATAATGTTATACTCAGAGTAAGAAATCTAACCAAAAAGTACGGCGAAAAAATCGCATTGAACGATGTAAGCTTTTCAGTTGAGAAGGGCAGGATCTACGGATTTATCGGAGAAAACGGCGCGGGGAAAACCACTGCAATAAGGGCAATTACAGGCCTTACATATACAAGCGGAGGCGACATTGAGCTGTTTGGTGAGTCGGGAAGAAAAGGGCTTGAAAAAGCCCGCAAAAAGATGGGTTGTCTGGTGGAGCGTCCTATCTTGTCACTTAATAAATCTGCATTTGAAAACCTTAGAATGCAGCAGATGCTTTTCGGTCAGCATGATGATGAGAGAATCAGACAGATTCTCAGGCGCGTGGGGCTTGGCGATGTCATGCACAAAAAAGCGAAGGATTTTTCCCTCGGAATGAAGCAGCGTCTCGGCATAGCGCAGGCGCTTATCAACAGTCCGGAGCTTCTTGTACTTGATGAGCCCGTCAACGGTCTTGACCCGATGGGAATGGTTGATGTTCGTAATCTGCTCCGTTCACTCTGCGAGGAGGACGGAATCACGATAGTAATATCTAGCCATATTCTAGCTGAGCTTTATCAGCTTGTTACCGATTATATTATTATTTCACAAGGTCAGATAGTTGAGTGTATCTCAAAAGAAGAGCTTGATGAAAAGTGTTCTTCATATGTGCTTATTGAAACATCGCAGACTGATGAGGCAATAAAAGTCCTGTCAGAAAACGGCGTCAGGTTGTTTGAAAGAGATGGGAACAAAATTAAAAGTTACGATGAAATTGCTGCATCAGATATTGCAGAATGGCTGTTTGAAAGAAAGATTCTTGTAACGCTTCTTATGAAGTGTGAAAAATCACTTGAAAATTATTATATGGTGCTTTTAGGGAGGAAATAAAAATGAGAAATCTTTTCAAATGGGAAATGAAACATACATTTTCATCCAAGGCGTTCTGGGGAATGGGAATTGCACTGACAGCGGCAATAGTACTGATGTCTTTTGCATCTCTTTCAGAGGCGGAATATACAGGCTTTGACGTGTTTATTCAGGGATGCAGCAACTTCAATTCGCTGATGGTGCTTTCTATTGGTATATACTCTGGAATACATGTTGCTGGAGCGTTTGAAGAACGCAGAATTCAGGCAGCGGTTATGGCAGGAAACAGCCGATTCTCCGTTCTTACTGCAAAGCTGATATCTTTTTCTCTGTCGATTGCATTTTTCTGTGCTGCCTCATTTACTGTAATTGCTGTGATTGCATTTGGCGCAAAGGGTATGGCAGGTTTCGAAGGCAGCTTTTTGAGAGAGGTCATTGTACGAGCCGCAGTTTATACCCTTGTTGAAGTTTCCTTTGTAAGTGTTTGCTTTATGATTTCAATGTTTGTAAAAAACCTCGGAGCATCCATTGCCGGAAATTTCGTAGCATTGGTGGGACTTAATTCTCTGGCGCCTGAGCTGCTGGGCAAGAAATGGGCAGAGGGAATTTTAGAGTTCACCCCGGTGGGGCAGACTTTTATACTTCTTGCTGATGCAGGCACAAAGAATCTGGTCGTTTCCGTCGCAGCATCGCTGCTGGGTCTGGCAGCAACAATAGTTATTTCATATGTAAAATTCAGAAAAGAAGAGCTTAAATAAAAATCTTCAAGAATCCGTCTTTAATTTCTCTGTCAGGTGCGGTATACTTTATCTGTACAACGATAAAGTAAACTTTTCGGGGTGATTGAATGCCGAATATTCTGATTGCTGATGATGAAAAAGAGATAGTGCGACTGCTTAAAATCTATCTTGAAGCAGAGCGTTTCACTATATTTGAAGCATATGACGGAGCAGAGGCTTATGATATTCTGCAGAAGGAAAGAATCGATCTTGCAATTTTGGATATCATGATGCCGAAGATGGACGGTTACGAGCTTATAAAGAAAATCCGCGCAGGACGGTATATACCTGTACTGGTAATCTCCGCAAAAACGCAGCTTTCCGATAGGATTTTAGGCATTGACCTGGGTGCTGATGATTACATAGTCAAGCCCTTTGAGCCTCTTGAGGTTGCTGCAAAGGTCAGAGCACATCTGCGCCGCGTGGATGCTCAGGATATGCCGAAGAATAATGTTATTACTGTCGGGCCTCTGACCCTCGACTGCGACCGATGTGTTCTGATAAAGAACGGAGAGCAGATTGAACTTACAAAAGCCGAGTTCAGGGTTCTGGAGCTTTTTATGACACAACCCGGAAGGGTGTTTACCAAGGAGCAGATTTATGAGCATGCATGGTACAGTGAGGGCGGGGTGGACGACAATACTATCAGGGTAATAATAAGCCGTCTGCGGGATAAGACAGGTGCAGAATACATAAAGACCATTCGCGGTCTGGGATACAGATTGGAGAGCCATGGATAAATTAAAGAAAAAGATTATCAGATATTTCCTGATTTGTACGGTTACTGTTTCCATAGCGGAAGTGACGTCCAGTGGATTGTTTGACCTTGCGATGGAGAAGATGATACTTCCCGATTTCATGCATGACCCAAAGCCATCCGCGGTGATACTTATGCTTGTTGCTGCGCTCACAGTGTCAATACTTATTCTGCTTGGTGGGGCATTGGTTTTTTACAGACTTGTCAGAAAGGCAGTGGATGAGGAGAGCAGCCGCAGGACTGCTGAGCAGAACATGCTCTATTCCTGCATCGCTCACGACCTGAAAACGCCTATGACATCTGTGCAGGGCTTTGCGGCTGCTCTTCGTGACGGGAAGATAAAAGAGGAAGAGCAAAGCGAAATATGCGACATAATCTATCTTAAGACAAAGCATATGAATGAGCTGGTGGAAACTCTTTCAGCTTACTCGAAACTTGGGACAGAGGATTTTTCTCTGAACAGAACTGAAACCGATTTGTGTGCATTTGTCCGTGATATAGCGGCAATGAATTATTCTGATTTTGAGAGCAGCGGGATAGAGATGGTTATTGATATCCCGGAAAAACAGATTGCCTGCTCCATTGACAGAAAAGAATTTTCGCGAGCGGTGAACAATGTAATTATTAATGCCTGCAAGCATAACAGAAGCGGCTGCAAGGTGCTGATAAAGGTGCATGAAGAGGGTAAAGGCGCATATATAACTGTTGCAGATACAGGAGAGCCAATTTCAGAGGAGCTTGTTCCGTATCTTTTCAATCCGTTTGTGTGCGGAAATGCATCGCGCACGAGCGGCACCGGCAGTGGACTTGGACTGGCAGTGTCTTCAAGGGTTGCAGAGAAGCACGGCTTCAGGCTTATGTACAGTAATGATATTGAAGGATATTCGAAAGGCTTTGTTTTCAGAATATCTGATGATTGAATGTGCGCATAATAAAACCGGGGTGTGAATAACACCCCGGTTTTTGCTATGCTTGATTGCAGTTGGCAGCATCCGATGCCAGAGTATCTTTTATCATCAGGAATGTGCTGACTATCATGATCGACAGAGCGATATAGAACTGAATCCCGGGCTTTTCGCTGAGAAGAAGCATTCCGAAAGCCACTCCGAGAAAGGGGGCAATGGAATAGTAAGCGCTTGTTTTGGCAGCACCAAGGTGCTTCTGAGCCATAATGTAAAAGTGAATACTGAGACCGTATGATAAAAATCCCAGCAATAATATGCATAAAAGCCATTGGATGTCAGGAAACTTTTCACCGACGATAAGAGCTACAATCAGACTTCCTGCACCGGAAAACAAGCCTTTTATAACAACAATTTCTATGGAGCTTTTGTTGCTTATCATCTTTGTGCAGTTGTTTTCAAAGCCCCAGCACAGGCATGCTCCCAGGACAAAAAGAGAACCGATATTGAAATCAAAAGAGGCGGTCCCTTCAAAGGTGAGCACAATGCTTGCTGCGGTTACAAGAGTAATCGCAATCCATAGTCTGGCTGAAATTACTTCCTTGAAAATAAACAGGGCGATTATAGCAGTTGCAACGATTTCAAAGTTATTGAGCAGTGAAACATTGGCGGAATTCGTCATGCTGATTCCGAGCATCAGAAGAATCGGAGCAGCAATATCCAGTACAATCATTGCGACGGTGAAGGGAAGTTCCTTCTTTGTCAGTGGTTCTCTTTTCGGCGCTTTACCTGTCAGTTTTTCCGCAAAGCTGTAAATCAGCAAGCCAATACCAGCACCCAGATACAGAAAAGAAGCCATCATAGTTGGCTCTGCGCGATTGAGCAGTAATTTGGACAGCGGTACGTTAACTGCATATAATGCAGCCGCCAGGATGGCATAAACAATAGCTTTGCTTCGGTTTTTCATATAGTAACCTCTTTGTGTATCAAATCTGCGACGGCAGGAGTGACATATTTTAGCATACTAATAATTCTTTTGCAATAACCCCCACGACTTAAAACAGTCGTGGGGGTTCTGAATTTGAAAAATACCGGTGATACTTATTGGTTTTGAATCATTTGTTCCTTCTTGTGATTAGTCAAAACGCAAACTCAGGCAATGGTCAACAACATCGAAGTTAAACTCGGGGAAAGCAGTGCGGTGATCGCCGCCTCCTGACTGAAGATAAGTAAGAATGCGATTCTGATACGAGTTGAATCCGTTTCTGCGAAGGAATGCTGCAGCACGGTTGATATTGGGCTCCAGTTCAAGTGCGCAGATAATAAAGGGAAGAGCATACTCGTCAGCATCGCTTTCAGAAATACTGATGAATTCTTCGGTGGCAGGATCTCGTGCATAGAAATAATCGCAGATAAATCCAGCCATGATATAGTAATAGTCATCGTCTTTCGGATCGCAGGCAATGCATTTTTCGATCTCTTCAAATGCACCGGGATAATTCTCTACAGCAGTTTCGTACTGGTAGCAGACATAGTGCGTTGAATCGCTCTTGGGGGCGATTTCGAGCAGCTTTTCTTTGTAACCTGCGGCATCCTGATAAAGCTCAAGCTTTACTGCAGCGGAAAGCATGTTGCGGTAAGTAATCGTGAGGATCTTTTTATGAGTTGAATACTTCTGACAGATAAGGCGACCGATTTCAAGAAGCTCCGAATGCTTCTTAAGATGAAGATAAACATTGAAGAATGAGGCCAGCTTTCGCTCGGATACCTGTGCTGTTTTCGAAAGCTGATAGGAACCATCTTTTCTGATGACACCGATGATACCGTTAACCATCTGAATGGCTTTATCACCGGTATGGTAGTTCTTACTGTACTCGTCAGCAAGTAAACCTATGAGCTCATCGTTATCGGGGTAAAATTTTGTGACTGCTTCAAGATAGGTACGGTTGATTGCGGGAGTATCCAGTTTTTTGCACAGGATATAGATATTGCGGCAGTCAATTTCATCGAGATAACCAACAGTAAGTACCTTTCCGAGGAACTCAATAAAGCCGATTTTATCATCATTGTCCATCAGCTCTCGAAGCTTAGCGACAGCAGCATCGCTGTTGTATATACTATTGTTGTAATCATTGAGGAATTGTTTTACATAGTCGATCTCTTTTTCTGATTCGCTGTCATCAAGAGACAAGCCCATGGACTCCACTTTAGCATATACGTCAGAAAGATGACTTTCGAGCTTTGCAATTTTTTCTTTAGCCTCCAGGAGCTCGTTGTCAGCAGTGCTGGAGTAAGAATGAATGACATTTTCGGGGAGAAATGAATACTTTTCATGAACAGGGCTGTCGTTTTTGGTGATGCCATTGAGACGATTCTGGATAACATCTCTGAGATCATCGCAGATATCTTCCATGCGATCAAGCCAGTTTTTCTGATATATGAAAATATTCAGAGACTGAATGTCAAAGGGAAGAGGGGTTTCGTCATTACACATGAGAATAGTGCCTTTTTTATGAAGAACATGACGAATGCCGAGTTCATAAGCTACATTCCAGTTAAGACCTGACAGATCAGCAATAACAAGGTCGTCTTCTGCAAGACTTTCGATTACATTGGACATTATATGCCCGCCCTTGCCTTCAATATCGCTGCGCGCACAGGTTATACCGCATTCATCAACAGCAGATTTGATGATGAGTTTGTAAAATCTGGTGAATTCTTTTTGTTCTGCTTCGGTTTTGCCATAGGGCATAATAACAAAACATCTCATTGTTTTCATCCTTTCTGGCTTCAGGGTTATTCTATGGTATTCAAAAGATAAATATATCCAAATCAATTCTACCAACCGATGTTATAAAAGTCAAGTAATGGGCTCTGTAACAGACAGATACAATATTATTCTGAGTACATATTTACAGCGGAAGATAATAAGATTACTGAAAAGATTATTAATTACACCGGGTAGAGCCTTACAGAATCAACATGGAATATTAAACAAAAATTAACATAGTTTTCTTGACGCAATGGAGTGGAATAATTATAATTAAAAGAAATCTTTATTAACGGTGTCGGCGGGTAATCAGGTTCCGATGCCAAAATGCACATTCCCCTGCGAACAAGGAGATGAACGGAATGATATTAAACAACAGCACCGAATTTACAAAGATTACTCCGACCATTGAACGTTATTCGGAGCAGTGTGTAAGAAGCAGTACCATAGACACATCGCTTTACAGCAAGTATGAAGTCAAGCGCGGACTCCGCGACCTTGACGGACGCGGTGTTCTTACAGGACTGACAGATATTTCGGAAATACAGGCAACCAGGGAAGAGGACGGGGTGAGAATTCCCTGCGACGGTCAGCTTTTTTATCGCGGTTATGATATACACGACCTTACAAAGGGATTCCTTGATGACAAGCGTTTTGGTTTCGAGGAAGCTGCATATCTGCTTATGTTCGGAGAGCTGCCCTCCCATGAAACCCTTCAGGAATTCTGCGCAGTTCTTGCTGGGTACAGAAGTCTTCCCACAAGCTTTGTGCGTGATATAATCATGAAAGCACCCAGCTTTGACATGATGAACACCCTTGCAAGAAGTGTGCTTACCCTCTATTCCTATGACGGAAACGCCAATGACACTTCACTTCCCAATGTAATTCGCCAGTGCCTGCAGCTCATTGCACTGTTTCCGCTGCTTTCCGTATACGGTTATCAGGCATATGAGCATTATCATAATAACGGCAGCCTGTTTATTCATACCCCGCGTCCTGAGCTTTCGACTGCAGAGAATATCCTTTATATGCTCAGACCCGACAGCAGCTATACAGAGCTTGAAGCAAGGATTCTTGACCTGGCTCTTGTACTTCACGCAGAGCATGGCGGCGGTAATAACTCAACCTTTACAACCCACGTTGTAGCATCATCCGGAACAGATGCATACTCCGTCATTGCAGCGGCACTCGGCTCCCTCAAGGGTCCCCGTCATGGCGGCGCCAATATAAAGGTTGTCCAGATGTTTGATGATATGATGAATACTCTTGATGACTGGACAGACGAAGAGCAGATCACTCAGTATCTTGAGAATATTCTCGATAAGAAAGCTTTTGATAATTCAGGCCTTATTTACGGAATGGGACATGCAATCTATTCTCTTTCAGACCCCAGAGCCCGTGTTTTCAGAGGGTTCGTTAAGAATCTGTCCGAGGAAAAGGGCTTTGAGAAGGAATACAAGATGTACTCAACCGTCGAGCGGATTGCTCCGCAGATAATAGGTAAGAGGAGAAAGACCTACAAGGGCGTCAGTGCAAATATCGACTTTTACAGCGGTTTTGTTTACAAGATGCTTAATCTTCCTCTTGAACTGTACACACCCATATTTGCAATTGCCAGAATTGCAGGCTGGAGTGCGCATCTTATTGAGGAAAATATCAATGTCGGAAAGATAATCCGCCCTGCATATATGAATATTCAGGACCGCAGAGATTATATCCCGATGAAGGACAGAAAGAACTAAAGAAAAAAGCCGACTTATGTCGGCTTTTTTTATATTTTCTCGTATCTGCCTACTTTTGCATTGGGATGAATCTCAATTTCCTCGCTGTACTGCACAAGCTCTATCTTGCAGCCCTGGCCTATTGCAACGATTCTTCCGATAACCAGAGGAGTGCTGACATTCTCAAGCGCAATAACATCGCCCTCGATTGATTCCTTTACAATAAAGCCGTCTTTTCCGATCAGGTTGGAAAGAAGGGGGAGACGTATGGCGCACTTTTTACGCGCACTGTATATCTTTATGCTGCTGCCGCCTATGCTGCCCGCGCTGCCGGAGGCGCGCTCAAAGTTTATGTCGATCTTTTCTGCATTCAGTAATCCGTCGCACTTTATGCCGCCTGATACCTTTACTTCTTCTGCTTCAATGCCGCCGCTGACGCTTATTCCGCCTGATGTCTTGAGATAAGTGCATTTGAGATCACCGCCGCATCTGAAGCCACCTGAAATTCTGATATCACTTTCCGCAGAGCAGCTGCCGCCAACAGATGTTGAACCGCTCACTGCGATGTTATTTGCTGAAAGATTCTTTTCAAAGTGAGCAGAGCCCGATACTTTTACCTGTTCAGAGCAGCACACATCTCCCGCACCTGATGCTGCACCTGAACATGAAAGAGAAATGCAGCGCACATTTCCGTCGATCTTTCCGCTGCCGCTGATAGAGATGCTGTCATTGTATTCGCCTGCTGCAATATGTCCGCTTCCTGAAATTTTCATTATCAATACCTGCCTTTTTCTTTTTCTATGCTTTGAACATATTTCTGATATGCTCTGTTATATCTGTTTTGCTTCCGTTTTTCGCCAGAATATAAATGCCGTTTATATCGCATAACCTGAAGGTTTTTTCACCGAATTCGGTGTCAAGCACAATAAATTCGTTTTCCTTTTCTTCGCCTGAAAGCTTTTTTGCCAGCTCATCAAGAAGAATGTCCTCCTTCATGCCCTGTATCATTTCTATTCTTTCGCATACAAGCTTTTCGGGAAAGAAGGTCTCCTGTCCGGTGGTGGTGGATTTTTTTATAAACCATTCATCGGGAATCAGTCCCTTTCGCTTCCAGCGATACAAAGCGCCGTAGGATATTCCGTAACGAGCAAGTAGCTCTTTTTTTGAGATCAGATTGTCGTTACTCATCTCATGCCTCCTTCTGCGTAACAATGTTACGATGCGATAATAGCATAACATTGTTACGCTGTCAAGAGGTTTGTTATATTTCGCCGTCATTTTTTTCCATCAGTTCTGAAAGCTCGCCCAGAGCCTTTTTTTCAAGCCTTGAAATATACGATCTTGAAATGCCGAAAGCATCGGCGATTTCCTTCTGCGTCAGGGGCTCGCGTCCGTCAAGTCCGTAACGCATGACTATTATTTCTCGGCTTCTTTTGTCTGACAGTTTTGAAAGGCATCGCCTGAGCTTTTCACTTTGTATCTTTGTTTCCAGTACATCTGACAGCACGGTTTCGTCAGCGATAACGTCTATAATCGTTATTGTATTGCCCTGACGGTCAGTCTCAATGGGTTCGCTTATCGAAATATTAGCAGATGTTTTCTTTGTTGAACGCAGATGCATAAGAACTTCGTTTTCAATGCATCTGGAGGCGTAGGATGATAAGCGGATGCCCTTGTCGGGGGAGAAGGTATCCACCGCTTTTATCAGACCAATGGTACCGATTGAAATGAGGTCATCTATATCATTTGATACTGAGTAGTATTTTCTGTTGATGTATGCAACAAGTCTAAGATTATGTTCTATCAGCTTGCTGCGGGCATTTTCATCTCCCTGCTGCATAAGCCTGATGTATTCATTTTCCTCCGCTGTACTGAGTCTCCTGGGAAATGAACCGTTTCCTGAAAGCCCCAGCAGCAGGTAGACTACACTGCCGAATGCCTGGGTCAGTAACTGTAAAAAATCCATAAAACACCTCCATACCGTTTATTTCATGTATATTCAGTGTCTTTCGGCAAATTTACAGGTCAGCTTCAAATTAACAAATTATATACAATATTTTGATATTTATATTGACTTTAAGGCAGCCCAGGAAGTACAATTATCAAAAACTGAAAAGGAGTTTTCTTTCATGAAAAATATATTTCCCATAAGCTCAATGGCTACCAATCTGGCAGGATTTATCATTTCCCTCGCAATTTATGTTGTTCTCGGAGCTCTCGTCGGCTGGGTTTGCGCAGCACTTTCCGGTGTATGGCTTATCAATAAATTTGCTTCATGGATAGGCACCATCATCGGTATTTACCTGTTTGCAGGAATGGTCGTATCCATTGTTACTTTTGTAAGCAACAGAAATAAATAATCAGCTTGAATGAAAAGAAAAGCCGACAGTAAATGCTGTCGGCTTTATGCTGTTGTTTCTGCGCAACGTTGCGCAGTTATTTAGCTAAACTTACAAAATCGCGAAAAATTTTCAGTCTTTTACCTTTGAAACAGAAATTCACTTGAAATTCTATTTACGAAATAGTATAATTTACATACGGATTACTATGTCAGTTGAAAATCCCGTTATGAAGCCAAGCGTAAGAATTCTGACGGAGATATTCAGCAGATAATTTGCAGTGCTGCTGCTCTGTACCGGGTTTCCTGTTATATCGGGAAACAGCAGTATTATTGCGGCGATAAGCAGCACAGCGCAGAAAAGGCAGTATGTTGTTTTCAGAATAAGTACCGCTGGACGGGAAAGTGTTTTGAACTGAGAATATATGCTGTCAAGTAATTTCATAGTCTTTTCACCTGATAGATAATAACATAATAATTACTGATAATCAAAGGTAATTGTTACCGGAAGGGTTGATATAATGAAGGTTGGTGTTTCTACAGCTTGCTTGTACCCAATGCTGACCGAACGCTCCATCGCTACACTGATAGATATGGGCGTCAGGGAGTTTGAAGTTTTTTTCAATACTTCCTCAGAGCTTGAGTCTTCTTATGTGAGGTTCATTGCAAAGCTTATAAAGAAGAACGGCGGCACGGTTTATTCCGTTCATCCTTATTCTTCTCAGATGGAGCCGTTCATGTTCTTCTCTGACTATGAGCGCCGCTTTACCGATATGCTCGATACCTACAGGCAGTATTTCTATGCTGCAAATAAGCTTGATGCACCTGTTGTTGTACTGCACGGCGACAGACTGCCCGGTCATGTTCCCGACGGAAAGTATATCGAGCGCTTCATGAAAATTGCTGAGTGCGGCGAGCGCATGGGCGTTACCCTTGCTCAGGAGAATGTCAATCTTCACAGAAGCCAGAATCCTGATTTCCTTCTCAAGATGAAGAATCAGCTTGGCAAGTACGGCAAGTTTGTATTTGATATCAAGCAGTCGATCAGAAGCGGATATGATCCCTATGATTTCCTCGAGAAAATAGGCGACAGTATTGTTCATATCCATTGCAGCGATAACAGTGCAATGCGTGACTGCATGCTTCCCGGCAGAGGAAATATGGATTATTACAGAATGAAGAGTATTCTCGATAAATTCAACAATAATCCCACATGGGTCATCGAAGTGTACAGACGTGACTTTGAAAAGCTTTCCGAGCTTAAGGATTCTTTTGATTACATGAACGGATTGCTTGATAACGGTGTTCCCTATAAAAAGAAACGCAGGTAAAATATTACAAGTGCCCGAAAAGGGCACTTTTTCTTTTTTCGGCACATAATAAAATACAAAGTGCCGAGAAAGGGAGAATAGCATGATTGTACTGGTAATAAGGACAGCGCTGTTGTTTGCACTGGTGGTTTTTGCCATACGCATAATGGGCAAAAGACAGATGGGGGAGATGCAGGCATCGGAACTTGTGGTGACACTGATGATTTCCAATGTGGCAACCATACCGATGCAGGATGTGGATACTCCCGTTCTTACGGGAATATTACCGATTCTGACTCTTGTGCTGCTGGAGTTTTGCCTGTCGGTGATAATGCTGAAAAACAGCCGACTGAGACATATTGTAAGCGGCAGACCTGTGCTGGTGATTGCAAAAGGTGAAATTGACCAGAAGGCTATGAGAAAGATACGGTTTTCCAATGAGGATCTTTTTGAAGAACTGCGAAAAAACGGGGTTTTTGACATTGGAAGCGTTGAGTATGCTGTTGTAGAAACAGACGGGGTGCTCAGCGTACTGCAAAAAAGCAGTTCGGAAGAGGGAGATTCGCTTTATGCAATGATAATCAATGACGGAGAGATTGAAAAAAACTCCATGCAGCTTGTTGCATGGAGTGAGGAAGATATATATTCAGCGCTCAGGCGGGATAATACAAAGCCTGAAGAAGTATATATCATGATTGCATCGGAGAAGGGGGATTACAGAATAGTAAGGAGGGAGAAAAAATGAGCAGAGCAATAAGTGCAGGAGTAATCGGGCTGTTTATTTTATTGGTCTGCAGTCTGTCTGTTTTCGGAACAAAAAGCATGGCAGAGGATATATCAAAGCAACTCGATGATGTTTACAGAGGGAAATCAGACAGCGTTGTGGAACTTACGCACAAATGGGAAAAATACAGTGATCTTGCTGCGCTGTATATAGACCACAAGGAGCTTGAGCACGCAGCATCGCTGATCGAGAGTATTTCTGAAACAGACAACGAACAGATAATACGGATGAAGTGCCGGGAGCTGTTGCTGATTATGGAGCATCTCAGTGAAAGCCAGATGCCTTCATTGAAGAATATATTGTAAAAAGGGATGCAGCAGGTGCATCCCTTTTTGATAATCATATTCTCAATCTGGCTTCATTGCGTTTCATATGGACACTCAGTACCAGTCCGAATCCGAAATAAAGACACATACTGGAAGAACCGCCGGCGCTCATGAAGGGGAGGGTAATACCGATAACGGGGAGCACAACAAGGCACATTCCGATATTGAAAATTGTCTGCATTGCAATGAGAGCCGCAAATCCCAGACACATGAATTTTCCCATATGGTCGCGGGAGCTGAAGGCTGCGCGCAGGGAAAGGATAATGATTGAAAGCTCTATAAGCAGGATGAATGTGCAGCCTATGAGACCGAATTCCTCTCCTGCAACGGTAAAGATAAAGTCTGTGTAGTCTTCAGGGATAAGTCCTGACTGGGTAAGAGAGCCTTTCATCCAGCCCTGACCGGTTATTCCGCCGGAGCCCAGAGCCATACGTCCGATGGTCTGCTGGTAAAGAGCATCCAGCTCGTCGCCTTCCTGAGTGAAGTAAACAGCCCGTATTCTTTCCTTCTGGAAAGATGGCAGATTCTGCCACAGGAACGGGAGACTGCACAATGCAACAATAACGACCAGCGCAATATATTTCCAGTCAACACCGCTGCAGAAGATCATAAATGCGAACATAAGCGCAAAGATCATAGCGTTACCGGTATCGCCCTGTGCGAGAATGAGTACAATGGGAACAAGTCCATGAGCAACGACCAGGAGAAGATGGGGGATGGAGTTTATGTGACCGGCTTTTATCGTCAGCGATAAGTGATATGAAAACGTTATGATAAAGCCGATTTTCATAAGCTCAGAGGGCTGGAAGCTGACGCCGAATATTCTCAGCCATGCACGGTCGTCCGCGAGCTCAGTACCCTGAACACCGAATACAAAGGTCGCCAGCACCAGCGATACACAGACCGCTGCGATAAGGTACCACAATTCACCGAGCCGCTCATAATCCATGGTGGAAAGAATTATCGCGCCTATATATCCGACAATACAAGCGGTTGCCTGAACTATGATTCTTCGCAGACCGAGGGTATGGGTGGTACTGTAAACCAGCATGCAGCTGAAAACTGATGCACACAGTACAGTTATCCATAGTGGGATATATGTTGATTTGAAGTATTTATATACCGTCAGACCAACCTTTTTTCCAAAAGCTATCAATCTTTGCACGTTGTCACCTTATTTATATTTATAATGAAAAGGTATCTTGCCTAAATTTTCGCGGAAATACACCTGTAATATTATATAATTAACTTCGAGTTAATTCAAGCAAAATACTTTAAACATTGTGAATAATGTGTTATAATCTTTTAACAATTTGATTTGGAGGGTATTGTATGCTTACCGATATCGAAATAGCACAGGGCGCTGAAATAAAGAAAATTGAAGAAATTGCAAAGACTCTCGGAATGACAAATGATGACCTTGAGTTTTACGGACCGTACAAGGCAAAGATAACAGAAGAAGCGATTGCACGTCTGTCAGAAGGCAAGGATGGCAAGCTTATTCTCGTGACAGCCATCAATCCCACCCCTGCCGGTGAGGGAAAGACCACTACGACAATAGGTCTTGGACAGGCAATGGCAAAAATCGGCAAAAAGGCTGTTATTGCTCTTCGCGAGCCTTCTCTTGGTCCTGTATTCGGCGTCAAGGGCGGTGCTGCAGGCGGCGGCTCCAGCCAGGTTATACCCATGGAGGATATCAACCTCCATTTCACAGGAGATATGCACGCAATCACTGCTGCAAACAATCTCCTCTGCGCGATGCTTGACAATCATCTTCAGCAGGGCAATATACTTGGAATTGACCCCAGAAGAGTCACTTTCAAGAGATGCCTTGACATGAACGACCGCGCTCTTAGAAATATCACCATCGGACTTGGCGGCAAGTCCAACGGCGTACCCAGAGAGGACGGATTTATCATTACCGTTGCAAGTGAAGTAATGGCAATTCTCTGCCTTGCAAAGGATATTGATGACCTCAAGGAGCGTCTCGGAAGAATTCTTATTGCTTATACATACTCCGGCGAGCCTGTATTCGCAAAGGATATAAATGCAGAGGGCGCTATGACAGCACTTCTCAAGGATGCAATAAAGCCCAATCTTGTACAGACTCTGGAAGGAACACCTGCGCTGATGCACGGCGGACCTTTTGCAAATATCGCACACGGCTGCAACTCGGTAAGAGCTACCAAGCTTGCACTGAAGCTTGCTGATTACTGCATTACCGAGGCTGGTTTCGGCTCTGACCTTGGTGCAGAAAAGTTCCTTGATATCAAGTGCCGTATGGCAGGTCTTGCACCTTCCGCAATCGTTCTTGTTGCTACAGTCAGAGCTCTCAAGTACAACGGCAGAGAAAATCCGAAGGTTGCAGACGACAGTATGGAAGCACTTGAAAGAGGTATTGTCAACCTTGGTGCTCATATCGAGAACCTTAAGAAGTACGGCGTACCTGTGGTTGTTGCAATCAACCGATTCCTTACTGATTCACAGGAAGATCTTGATTACATAAAGAATTACTGCACTGAGCTCGGTGCTGATTTTGCGCTTTCCGATGTTTTCGCAAACGGCGGCGAAGGCGGCAAGGACCTTGCTGAGAAGGTATGTGAAGCCTGCGAAAAGGAAAGCAGCTTTGCTCCCATCTATGATGTTAAGGGTACAATAAAGGAAAAGATAACAGCAGTCGCAAAGACAATCTACGGGGCTGACGGTGTTGATTTTACCGCTGCGGCAAACCGTGAGATTGCTGCAATTGAGGAGCTTGCAAAGGATATGCCTGTGTGCATGGCAAAGACCCAGTATTCTCTTTCTGATAATCCTGCTCTTCTTGGCAGACCCACAGGCTTCAATATTACAATTAAGTCTGTCAGAATTTCCAACGGCGCCGGATTTGTCGTTGCTCTCTCCGGTGACATTATGACAATGCCCGGTCTTCCCAAGGTGCCTGCAGCAACAAAGATCGATGTCGATAACAACTCTAAGATCAGCGGACTGTTCTGATATGGAGTATATTTATAATACAAACGGCTCTCAGGAAACCGAAAAGCTTGGATTCGAGCTTGCTGAAAGACTGAGCGGGTGTGAAGTGCTTGCCCTTTACGGGGGGCTTGGGATGGGAAAGACGACTTTCACAAGAGGTCTTGCAAAAGGACTGGGTATTGATGAGAGAGATGTCAGCAGTCCGACCTTTGCACTTGTCCATGAGCACTGCGGAAGATGCAGGCTTTACCATTTCGATATGTACAGAATCGATACATGGGATGACCTTTATCAGACAGGTTTTTTTGACTATGTAGGAAACGGTGTCATGGTAATTGAGTGGAGCGAGAATATTGACTCCGCCATTCCCGAGAATTCGATACGCATCGAGATTTCCAGAGGAGAAAATGAGGGCGACAGAATATTCAGGATTACAGACGAGGCAGGGGTTTTAAAATGAAAATACTGGCGATAGACAGCTCGGCTGTTTCTGCATCCTGTGCCGTTACCGATAACGGAAAGCTCATTGCACAGAGTTTTGTAAATATCGGTCTGACTCACAGCCAGACCCTTATGCCGATGATAGAAAGCACTGTGAAACAGGCTGGAATCACCCTTGCGGACATTGAACTTATTGCGGTTTCTGCAGGACCGGGTTCATTTACCGGAGTGCGAATCGGTGTGTCATCTGCAAAGGGAATAGCCTTTACATCGGATATCAGGTGTGCAGGGGTATCAACCCTTGAGGCTATAGCAAGGACTGCGCAGATCAATGACGGTATCGTATGTGCGGTCATGGATGCGCGGTGTCAGCAGGTATACAATGCACTGTTCCGTTACAGCGGCGGTGTGCTTGAGAGACTCTGCGAGGACAGAGCACTTGCTATTTCGGAGCTTGAAGAAGAGCTGAAAGGCTTTGATGAGCCGATAATGCTTGCAGGCGACGGGGCAGTGGTTTGCAGCAATGCGATGAGCACAGAGAAAATTTATCTCGCACCTGAGAATGTCAGAATGCAGAGCGCTTACGGTGTTGCGATGGCAGCAATGCACGGCGGGGATGAAAGCTTCGTCAGTGCTAATGATCTTCAACCTGTTTACCTTCGTGTACCTCAGGCGGAGAGAGAACTTAAAAAGCGTCAATAATATATTGTATAGAGTTAAGAAGGAGTGGCAGTATGAGTGATATCAGAATGATCGCTATAGGTTGTGACCATGCTGGTTATGAGCTTAAATGCGAAGTGTTGAAGCACCTTGATGAAAGAGGTATAAAGTGTGTTGATGTGGGAACACATTCAAATGAATCGGTTGACTATCCCGTTTATGCAAAGAGCCTTTGCAATCTGATAGTCAACGGCGATGTTGAATGCGGAATCCTCATATGCGGCACCGGCATAGGAATGTCAATGGCTGCAAACAAGGTGAAGGGAATCCGCGCAGCTGTCTGCTCGGATGAATTCTCTGCCGAGTTTACAAGACGTCACAACGATGCAAATGTTATGTGTATCGGCGCAAGAGTTCTTGCAAAGGAAAAGGCACTGAAGCTTATAGATATATTCCTTGATTCACCCTTTGAGGGAGGAAAGCATAAAACCAGAATAGATATGATTGCAGATATCGAAAACGGTATTTGCTGATATACGGAGGAATTAATAATGAAAAGAACAGAAATCAGCGAACTTTATAAGTCCTCTCAGGAACTTGGCGGTTCTGTCGTCACAGTTGCGGGCTGGGTTCGTACAGTGAGAGACTCCAAAACACTCGGCTTTATCGACCTCAATGACGGCAGCTGCTTCAAGGGCGTTCAGGTTGTATTTGAGGATGATAAGATCGATAACTTCAAGGAAATTGCAAAACAGAACGTAGGCGCTGCACTTATCGTAACCGGTGAGCTCCTGCTCACTCCCGAAGCAAAGCAGCCCTTTGAGATTCACGCACAGAAGATCGAGGTTGAGGGTGCTTCCGCTCCTGAATATCCGCTTCAGAAGAAGCGTCACTCCATGGAGTTCCTTCGCACCATCGCTCATTTAAGACCTCGAACCAATACCTTCAGTGCTGCATTCAGAGTTCGTTCTGCAGCAGCTTATGCAATTCATAAGTTCTTCCAGGAGAGAGGCTTTGTCTATGCTCATACTCCTCTTATCACAGGCAGTGACTGTGAGGGAGCAGGTGAGATGTTCCAGGTTACTACTCTTGATATGAAGAATCCTCCTCTCAATGAGGACGGCAGCATCGATTATTCCCAGGATTTCTTCCAGAAGCACACTTCTCTGACCGTTTCCGGTCAGCTTGAGGGTGAGTGCATGGCTATGGCATTCGGTAAGATCTATACCTTCGGTCCTACCTTCCGTGCAGAGAAGTCATACACCCAGCGTCATGCTGCTGAATTCTGGATGATCGAGCCTGAAATCGCATTTGCTGACCTCAATGATGACATGGAGCTTGCACGCGACATGATCAAGGCGATCATTTCCTATGTTCTTGAGACCTGTCCTCAGGATATTGATTTCTTCAACAGCTTTGTTGACAAGGGACTCAAGGAGCGCCTGATTCATATTGTTGAGTCTGACTTTGCACACGTTACCTACACTGAGGCTGTCGAGCTTCTCCGGAAGAACAACGACAACTTTGAATATAAGGTAGAGTGGGGAACAGACCTCCAGACCGAGCATGAGAGATATCTTACCGAGCAGATCTTCAAGTGTCCCGTATTTGTTACCGATTATCCTAAGGAGATCAAGAGCTTCTACATGCGTCTTAACGACGACGGCAAGACCGTTGCTGCTATGGACCTTCTTGTTCCCGGAATCGGCGAGATCGTTGGCGGAAGCCAGAGAGAAGAGAGAATGGACATTCTCCTTGAGAGAATGGCAGAGCTGGGTCTTAACGAAGAGGACTACTGGTGGTACCTCGAGCTTCGCAAGTACGGCGGAAACAAGCACTGCGGCTTCGGTCTCGGCTTTGAACGCATGATCATGTACCTCACAGGCATCAGCAATATCCGCGATGTCATTCCTTTCCCCAGAACCACCGGCACAGCAGAGTTTTAATCAGGAGTTGGTTGATTTGAATTTTAAAAATATGACACAGGCTGAAGCTGTCGCGCTTCGCGAGGAGCTTCAGAAGGAATATGAAAAGTACTGCGGCATGAACCTCAAGCTCAATATGACCCGCGGTATCCCAAGTAAGGAGCAGCTGGCACTGTCCATGCCCATGTTCGATATTCTTTCCAGCGAAAGCCAGCTTTTCTCTGAGGACGGCACCGACCTTCGCAACTATGGCGTTCTCGACGGTATTGCTGAGGCAAAGCAGTTCTTTGCTGACATTTTTGAAGTTACTACCGATGAAATTATTGTCGGTGGTAACTCGAGCCTTACCATGATGTATGACACTATCTCTTCTGCAATGGGTCACGGTCTTCTGGGCGGTGTGCCCTGGGCACAGCAGGGAGATGTAAAGTTCCTCTGTCCCTGCCCCGGATATGACAGACACTTTGCGATTACCGAATACTGCGGCATCAAGATGATTCCCATCAAGTACCGTGAAGACGGTCCTGATATGGATACTATCGAGACACTGGTCAGCTATGATCCCATGATAAAGGGGATCTGGGGGGTTCCCAAGTATTCAAACCCGACAGGCGTGACCTATTCCGATGAGGTTGTAAGACGTTTTGCAAACCTTAAGCCCGCAGCACCCGATTTCAGAATTTTCTGGGATAACGCATATTTTGCACACAACCTGTTCGGAGAAGACAGAAAGCTTCTCAACCTTCTCGACGAGTGCAAGAAGGCAGGCAACCCGAACATGGCGTACATGTACTTCTCTACATCCAAGATCACCTTCCCCGGCGCAGGTCTTGCAGGCATGGCAACATCTGTTACCAATGTAAAGGCAATCAAGGAGAGAATGACTGTTCAGTCCATCGGTCCTGACAAGATCAATCAGTACCGCCATTGCACATTTATCAAGAATGTTGGTGGTCTTGAAGCACAGATGGAGAGACATTCCGAGGTTCTCCGTCCCAGATTCAAGGCAGTTACAAATACTCTCAAGGAAGAGCTGGGCGGTCTTGGAATCGCAGAGTGGTCCGATCCTGACGGCGGTTACTTTATCAGCTTTGATGCTCCTGAGGGCTGTGCAAAGAAGATAGTAAACCTCTGCGCACAGGCAGGCGTTGCTCTTACCAAAGCAGGCGCAACCTTCCCTTACGGCAAGGATCCCAGAGACAGTAATATCAGAATTGCACCTACTGCTCCTACACCTGATGAGCTGAAGATTGCAGTCAAAATTCTGGCTGTTTGCACAAAAATTGCTTATCTCGATAAGTATATTGAACAATAAGCATGAATTATTTAGCATAAAATGCAGCAATTCCATTGACAAAGTTGGTTGTAAATTTTATAATCAACTTTGTTATGTTTGCGTGAGATTAAGGCAAACAAAAGACGAAGCAAATTTGAGGAGGAAAAAGCATGAAGCGAATTGGCAAGCCGTGGGTAATCATTCTTGCCATCGTCATTCTGGCATTCTCGTATCTGTCTTTCTTCGGCATTTACGGTACACATGGCGATTTTGAGAAGGCTTATATCCGCGGTGCAAAAGACATCAGATGGGGTACAGATATCCAGGGTGGTATCAGTGTTACCTTCGGTCCTGAGAATATTGATGCATCTGCAGAGCAGATGACTACACTCAGAGACATACTTGACACAAGACTTGTTAACAAGAACATCACTGACTATGAGATGTATCTTGATGAGAGTGCAGACAGAGTTATCCTTTCCTTCCCCTGGAAAGACGGCGAGGTACAGGATCCCCAGGCTACAATTGATGAGCTTGCTGCCAGCACCGAGGTTTTCTTCTTTGTAGGTGCTCCCACTGAGATATATGCACTTACTTCCGGCGGAGAAACCGTTTACTGCGATGCAAACTACAAGCAGCTTGAAGTCTGCATCAGAGGTGAGCATATCGAGAATGCAAAGCCTATGGTTGACCAGAACGGCGCTTACTGCATCGAACTGAACCTCACCGATGAGGGTGCAGAGCTTTTCGGTGCTGCTACAGCTGCAAATGTCGGCAACTACATCTCTATCTGGCTCAATACAAACAACGGTTTTGAGCATCTTTCCACACCTATAGTAAATACTGCTATTTACGGCGGAACTGCTACCATCACCGGTAACTTCACCGCTGAATCTGCAACGGCACTTGCAACCTCTATCAATGATGGTGCGCTGCCCTTCAAGCTTGATGTTATCGAATTTGATATCATCGACGCAACTCTCGGTAAGGATTCCCTCAAGGCTATGCTTATCGCAGGTATCCTTGCATTTGTACTTATCGCAGCATTTATGGTAATCAAGTACCGTCTGCCCGGTGTTATTGCATGCTTTGCACTTCTCGGACAGGTTGCATGTACTATTGCTATCGTTTCGGGCTTCTTCCCTGAGATCAACAGCTTTACACTTACCATCCCCGGTATTGCAGGTATCATCCTTTCTGTCGGTATGCAGGTTGACGCAAACATCATTACCGCTGAAAGAATCAAGGAAGAGCTTGCTACAGGCAAGTCTCTTGACGGTGCTATTGACCGCGGTACCAGCGAAAGTATTGCAGCTATCGTTGACGGTAACATCACCAATATGATCGTTGCAATCATCCTCATGGGCGTTTTCGGTCCCACAACCACCATTTGGAGCAAGGTTCTTACTCCCTTCCTCTTCATGTTCGGTCCTGCAACCACCGGTACAATCTATTCCTTCGGCTGCACTATGTTTGCAGGCGCACTGCTGAATATCGTATTTGGTCTGTTCGTTACAAAGATCATGCTCAAATCGGCATCCAGATTCAGCATCTTCAGAAAGAAATCACTCTACGGAGGTGTTGAATAATGTTTAACAACAAGAATTTTGATTTCGTCGGAAAGAAAAAGCCTGTAGTTATCATTACTGCTGTAATTATTGCAGTATGTCTGCTGTTCCTTATTATCAACAGCCTCAGCCTTGATATCAAGTTTACCGGCGGTACCATTCTCAAGTATAAGTATGCTGCAGCAGAATCAGTAAGCGATACTGATGCTTCTGCTACCGACATATCCGCAACCGATGCATCTGCCACTGATGTTCTCGGAGCATGGGATATGAACACAGTAGTCGGTTCTGCAACCGATGCATCTGCTACTGACGTATCCGTTACAGATACATCCAAAACCGATGCGGCTCCTGTAGTCGATATCTATGAAATGCCCGATCCTTCTGAGCTCGATATTATTCCCAACGAGTCCACAGAAATTGATAAGGAAGAAATCAAAGTGGTAGCATCACAGATGCTCAAGGGCGATGTGGCTGTCACAATGAGCTCCAGAATTCTTACTGATGGCGGCGTAGAGGAATCTGTATCCATCAAGCTTGCCGACAAGCGTGCAGTAAGTGAGAATGCAGGCGCACTTATTGAGGAAGCTCTTGAAATGAAGTACCCGAATGTTGATTTCGAGATCGTTTCCGTCAGCTCTGTTGACCCCATCATGGGTAAGGAGTTCTTTGGCAAGTGCCTTGTTGCTATGTTTGTAGCATCCCTCTTCATGGTTCTGTATGTTGCATTCAGATTCAGAAAGATCGGCGGTTTCTCTGCTGGTCTTACCGCGATCGTCGCAGTTGTCAATGACTGCTTCGTAGCCTTCACTGCATTTGTTGTATTTGGTTTCCCCATTGACGACAACTTCTTTGCTGTTATTCTTACAATTATCGGTTACACCCTCAACTCCACAATCGTTATCTTCGACCGTGTAAGAGAGAACAAGAGGAAGCTCGGACCTAAGGTTCCTGTTGCACAGCTTGTCAACAGAAGTATAAATGAGACTCTTGCACGTACCATTTATACAAACCTTACATTCCTTCTTTCTGTACTGTCTGTTGTAATAGTAGCTCTGAACTTCGGTATCA
>JAZUPA010000040.1:0-2599 GCA_045604945.1 Acutalibacteraceae bacterium | reverse complement strand
CCTTCTAAATACATAAAACTCCTTCTTTCATATAAATGGCACAAAACTCAAAATATGTATCATTTGCCACTGAGATATTGACTTCTTTTCGTATTGATTATAGTATAAAAGCAGAGGTGGCACAAGTGTGCCATATGTTTTTGCCGTGCGATTAGACAAGGCTAACCGTTAAAGATAAGGAGTTATGAATTATGGTGTTGTTAATTGAATGTGTGGTATTATGTGTCTTGTTCACTATACCGATCATCGTTGCGAGCAGAAATCCTATTACGATGATCCACGATTATCCGCCGGCAATAATTAAAAGAGTACGTGAGCTGGGATTGATAGATGACACCCGGACACCAAAATCAAAGAAAACCATTATCAAAAAAGTATTTGCCGCAATCCTGTTTATGGTTCTGATTGCCGTAGTGGTGCGTTACGCAAACGGAGCTGACAGTTTTGCAGAGAGTTTCTTATATGCCTACATCCTGTGGGCAGTTGTAAACTGGTACGATGTCATATTCATGGATATTCTCTGGTTCTGCCATGACAAGCGTTATGTGATTCCCGGTACAGAGGGCATGAAGGAATATAAGGACTATTGGTTCCACATAAAAGGCGGTCTTATCGGAATGCTTTACGGACTGCCTGTTGCACTGCTAGTGGGCGGTATAGTTGCTTTTTTATCATAAGAGGAGTTGAATGAATATGCTGAAAATTACAGCATTGGTCGAGAATACATCCATATCAAAAGAGTATCGCAGCATACACGGTCTGAGCCTGTATATTGAAACAGAGAAGCATCGTATTCTCTTTGATGTGGGGCCTGATGACACCTTTGCCTATAATGCACGCAAGATGGGAATTGACCTTTCTCTCGTTGATACTGTCATAATCTCACACGGTCACTTTGACCATGGCGGTGGACTTAAAAAGCTGCTTGAGATAAACAATACGGCGAAGATTTATTTCAGCAAATCTGCCTTTGAGCCGCACTATATCAAGGTGCTGGGATTTGCTTTTAATATTGGGCTGGATAAGAAACTGCTGCCAAATGATCGGTTTATTTTCGCTGACGATTTGACTGTCATTGACGAGGAACTGACCCTGTTTTCAAATGTGAGCACAGAGCTGTATCCGACAAAAACCAATGGCGCCCTGTATGCCAAAAAGCAGAAGAAGCTTGCTGCCGATGATTTCAGCCATGAACAGAACCTGATTATAAAATCGGGCGAGAATCACATTCTTGTGTGCGGCTGCGCTCACGCAGGAATTGTAAATATTCTGGGTAAGGCAGAAAGCGTAGCATCTTGTGAGATGTCAACCGTTATCGGCGGCTTTCATCTGTACAATCCTCCGACAAGGAAATACGAGAGCGACGAGCTTATTAATGATATTGCAAAAGCGCTTGATGGCAGAAACGCCCGATATTACACCGGTCACTGCACCGGAATAAAGGCTTTTGAGCTTATGATGACCGCGCTTGGTGATCGGCTTCACTATCTTGCGACCGGTTGTGAGATCAATCTGTAAATCGCACATTCGACATAACAGAACCTCCTTTGTACAATGGTAGTGCAAAGGAGGTTTGCTGTATGAAAAAATCATTATTTGAAGAAATGGGCGGCACTTACACTTTGGTTGGAGATTACTATCTGCCCGATATCGAATTACCGGCAGAAGATGACAATAGGCCGCTTGGCGTGTGGGCTCAGCGCAGGCTGAACTACATCAAAAGTCATCGACGTGCACTTTACTCACAACTCGTAATGACTGGCAAACTGCACTCGCATCTTGCAGATGTTGAGGGACAGGCAGAATCGCTTCTCCTTCGGCTTGTGGACGAAATGGCCGCAAGCGAGGGAATAACGGAACAGCTCAAGTCAACCAATCAGATGGAATGGGTATGCAGGATGAACTGCATTAAGGAGCAGGCGATTGAGATAGTGATGAGCGAGATTATTTATTCGTAGGCTTATGATTACACTCCAAAAATATACAAAGTGTGATTTGAGTCACAAAAAACATAATAAAAATGTGAGTGGATAGCAAAAACAGGGGCACAAATCGTGTGTCCCTGTTTTTGCAGTTATATTACTCTGCTTCTAATATTTCTTCGATGAATTGCATTGCATTTTCCGGTTCTTCAAATATGGGACTGTGGGCTGAATTATCAAACGTATAAAACCTCTTTATCGGTGCATTGACATGTTCATAATACTCACGCTGCAAAGAGTAACAACAGGTGTAATCATATTCCCCTGCGAAGAAATAAACCGGAATCGGCAGCGAAGGTGCTTCAATAAAAGCGTTAAAATGAGTGGAATCATCCACAACAGGAAATTGTGTTGATACTCCTTTGCCTCTCCATATGTTTATTCTTTCCTGTTGTGTATAAGCCTTGCATCTCAGGCTTGGAAAGAATATTCCCGTGATAACCGAATGCATATCCCTTGTTGTTCCGACACCCAGTTCGTGCATGGCTGTATCACGGAGGGAAGAGGAAAAATATTTTTCATACATCTCATCAGACTCGCGAATCGGGCAGTCATCGAACTTCTTTGTCATTTTCGTGTTGCCTGATTGCTCGTACTGCGCTTTCATATAATCGTAT
>JAZUPA010000039.1:0-61011 GCA_045604945.1 Acutalibacteraceae bacterium | reverse complement strand
TTCCAGTACGGGCTGTCGGTCAGATTTTTGGTATCGTAGGTGTAGCCGCTGAATGTGGCTCCAACCTCAATGCAGTACACCGCAAGTCCCGTGCCTGCTTCTTTAAGGAAGCGAATGGGACAGTTGAGGGCGGTGCCGTCAGCGTTGTAGTGCCAGTAGTAGTTTTTGTTGCCGATGGGAGCCGTACCGGAAGTGCCGACATCACTGCCCTTGTAGCATCGGTAGCTTGCGTCGATGGTGGTCTTGGTTCCCTCGGTGGCAGCGTTTACGGTCATTATTGACAGACTGGAAAACAGCGTGAGAATGACCATAAACATAGCCGTGATTCGCTTGAATTTGTTCATTGGATTTTCCTCCTAATTCTTTTTGATTTTGTTTGAGAAGTAGTCATCGAAAGCCTTGTTTGCTCTGCCAGCCTGCTGACAGCAAGCGATTGCCGCGAGCAGGCTGAATACGCATAACAGCATGAGAATGATGAATACAAGGGCGATCATATCAAAGCCTCCTTTCGTGTTTTTGGGTATAAAAAAAGAACCTTAAGCTGGGCGGCTCAAGGCTCTTTATGTATTACGGTGTTCGGTTGTGAATTGGTATAGGTAATCGACTAAAGTTTTTATTATAGCTTGTAGAGTGTAGAAGTTATTAATTGACTGTTGGATGTAGGCATGGTATGATTATTAGGTGAATTAGAGCGATTAACAAGAGTTTATGGAGGTGTATTATGAATATTTTAGAGCAGATCAGTCATGAAACAATGATATTCATGCGTGGAAAATATCGACTTGACGAAATAGGTGACGGAAAAGACGAATTGAAGTTTAAACAAGGTCAAAAGACCATCCTCACCATTTACATTCATGATGATAAATATACTTTTCTGATTATCTTTGGCAAAAAAGAGCGAGAGTGTTTTGAAACTCAGCAACAAGATTTTTCGGAATATATTCTGGATTATTATAATAATTCAAAGACTTACCATGATGGAAAATGGATGTTTATTGATGTAAAAACATTACAAGAATTGGAGGAAGTAAAAAAGCTTATCCTCATCAAAAAGAAACCCAATAGAAAGCCATTTCCAAAAGATAATGCTTTGTTTTCAATGTGTGGACAACGTTGTGATTTATGCATCCATTATGAGAAGATGGACGAGCAATTGCGAGCTACTATAGAACCATATCTCATTAAAATGTGGGGAAACACAGATTGGAGTATGCGTTGCGTTGGGTGTTATAGTGATGATTGCTATTGTAAGAATGACCCCTGCAATGCAAAAAGCTGCATAATAAAAAGGAAATTGCCCGAATGCAAAGAATGTGAGGAATATCCGTGTATTAAAGCCACATCAGCAGATTACCGTTCCATGATACATACTGAAGTTCATTACGCGGACGAAATAACATGGGGAATACTTCCGTATGTTCCAAATCAGTATGAAAATATATGAATGGTGTGACCACTTCCAATTTGTCGAACTAAATAACTACACGCCGTTGAGGTATCCTCATCGGCGTTTCTGTTATTCCATTGTCTTTTATCCGACGAAAATGTAGATGTAGTATTCACCCTCGCCGTTGCTCTCAAATGCGAAGTTGCAATAGGTGTAGCCAACAGATTGATAGGTCTGGAGTGCATCTTTGATTTTTGCCTTGAGTGCTGAACTTGAAGTGAATGCTCCGCTGTAAGTAGGAGTTATCCAATGGCTGTTAGACTTGCCGAGAGAGGAATCATATTCATAGCCAAGCCCATTTGCGATGCTGATGCAATCGGACTTCATTTCGCCGGAAGTGCCCCAAACCGCAGATGCTTTCTTCGTTGTTGTAGTCGTAGTAGCTTTTGTAGTAGTGGTGGTCGTTGTGGTTGTTGTCGGAGCTTTCGTTGTGGTAGTGGTTGTTGTCGCTGTTGTGTATTTCTTTGTTGTAGTTGTGGTCTTTTGCGTGGTTGTTATCTGCTTGGTCGTAGTGGTAGTCTTTTTACTTGCCGAGGTAGTGGTAGCTTTAGTTGTCGAAGCTGCCGTTGTACTCTCGGAAGTAGTTGATAATGCTTCCGTTGTGGCTTCGTCTACTGTTGTTTCCGTAGTTGTTGAAGTTGCTGTGGTATCAGATACCATAAGGACTGATTCCACAACAATTTCAGGATTAACGGGTGTGTTGTCAGTTTCCGGCGCACAACTGCAAGAAGCAAATGTGATGCAGACTGTCACAAGTAAAAAAGCGATTACCAGACGAAAAGATGAATGTGCTTTTCTCATTTCAACTGCCTCCTTTTTATGTTGAAATATCTAACACACTCATAGTACATCAGATGTTATGGGAATACAAATGTATAAAGGAAAGAATTACCAGACGAAAGAGGGGCAGGTTTTATTCTGCGTCTGACTGAACTCATATCTTTTGGCTTCACGCACGCATATAGTAACCTTATATTCTCTCTTTCGGCTGGTATTCTCGGCTGGTTTACCAGAGGGGGAGAGTGTGAGAGGGGGAGCAATCAAAAACAGCACCGATCCCAAAAAAGGGTACACTACTCCCCAGGCGTACCGGTTCATCTTGCGCCATTCTTCCGAGAAGCGGCTTTTCGCTGCTGAACGTGAGAATAATATTCGAGAGCCTCGATGACATAACCCTCGACCTTATTCTCCGGCAGATTATCCGGAATATATCTGCGCAACCGTTCACGCTGGAAGCTGTATTTCTCTTTCTGGTTCGGTTTTTCTTCTGAAAGTATGGCATATACACTATCCTCCGTTAAGTGTCCTTCGGCAGAAAGTTGCCGTATTCTTTGTGCCTGTGATGTGGATGGAGTAGCCATTTCTGACTCCATAACAGAGAGCAGAATCTTTTGCTCCTCTATCGGCAGGTATGAAAGTTCAACCGCAGGGCGGAGTGCAATTCTGCCCTCGTCTACCATATCAAGTATTGGTTTGATGAGTTCGGTAAGGCGGATATATCGCTGGATTTGCCGTGCGCTATCCGGCACTGTTTCTGATAACTCCGAATCTGAACGCAACTTCGTGCCCACTGGGCACGAAGTTGAATCAGCCCTTTTCCCTTGATGTTTTAATGCTTCTAACCTCATCTTATATGAGAAAGCTTTCTCGCTCGGTAGGATAACCTCACGCTGAAGATTGCTGTCCACCATAATCAATGTAGCGGCATCGCGATCCAGATCACGAACAATGACGGGCATAGTATTCATACCTGCAAGCTGACAAGCCATTTTGCGGCGGTGTCCACTTATAAGTTCATATCGTCCGTCCTCTTTCTTTCGGGCGATTGCCGGAACAAGTACACCCTGCTGCTTTATGCTTTCTACCATTTCTGACATAGCATCATCGTTAATTACACGGAAAGGGTGATCAGGAAAATCATCGATTTCCGAAAGGGAAATATCCGTTACTTTCTCGCGTTTCTCATCGGCTCGCTCTTCGCCAGTCATGAATAGTTCATCGACTGTCCGAAGTCCCAGGCTTTTTTCTCTCAGGCTGCTCAAGGGCAATCACCTCCTTGGCAAGCTCTCGGTAAGCCTGTGCAACCTTTCCTTTCTTATCATGCGAAAAGATGCTCTTGCCGTGTTCTACGCTCTCAGCAGCCTTTACAGACTGCGGTATTTCGGTGTCGAAAACGCGGATATTTGAGCCGTAGTGCTTCCGAACGATGTTGATAATATCCTTAGCAAGGTTGGTTCGCCTATCGACCATCGTGAAGAGTATACCGTCAATATTCAGACTCGGATTCACCTGTCTTCTCACTTTAGCGACCGTTCCCAACAGAAGGTCAAAACCCTTTGCGGAAAGATACTGTGGCTGTGCAGGAATGATAACACTGTCAGCAGCAGACAAAGCGTTTACTGTCATCATGCCAAGTGACGGAGTACAATCAAGAAGCACATAATCATACTTACCCTTAACTCGGTCAACATACTCCTTCAGAACACGCTCACGACTCATGAGACTTGTAAGCTGGAGTTCCATTCCCGACAGTTCGATGTTTGCAGGAACGAAATCCACGCCCTCCTCATGATGATGGATACCGTATTCATCAGGCATAGGCTGTTCTGTAATGACATTGCCCATTATTTCAGAAAGAGAAACATCAAGACTATCAGGCTGTTCGATTCCAAGGGCGATACTCATACTGCCCTGTGAATCGCAGTCGATAAGAAGAACCTTCTTTCCTTCTTTAGCAAGTGCTACACCGAGACTAACTGCTGTTGTAGTTTTGCCAACACCGCCTTTTTGATTTGATATTGCGATTACTTTGGACATTTCAATTCACCTCCATTTCTTTTATTTTTTGCTGAATATGTAAATTAAGTAGTTTCAATAGTTGTTTTAGCTTTTCCAAAACAAGGCAACAAAAAAGAGCCACTGTTACCAGTAGCTCTAAACAGTTATTCTTCTGTCAGACATATGTTAAAATAAGAGTTCCGTAGTCCATTTTGAGGTTATTAAACACCAAGGTTTTTTGAGGTCTCTGCAACATCAACCTCGTTTGCTGCTTCCATCTTGAAACGGTTGAGAGCCTCGCGTGCTTCGGGAACCATAACCTGGTTGTTGTTTCTTGCCATAATATTTTACACTCCTTGATAAGTCTCGTTTATTTGCGTTTGCAATTATATTATGCTTATTCCTTATCGGAGTATGAATGACAAGATTTTGTAATTTTAATCAGTCAAAATAGAAATACGGAATGTCCGTGCAGCCTTTTATCGCCTTGCTTCTCTTTGTTATAAGAGAGATGACCCTTTTTGCGCTTTTCCCGCTGAGTGTCATGGGCTGATAGTTGTTATCAAGGGTTCCTGTACTGGAAATATAACACGGAACAACACACCAGTCCTTCATCTTTGCCTTGCCGTTTTCCTTTATAAAGGTTGCGCGCAGAATGAAGGTTTCTTTTTCGTGAAGCGTTACTCTTCCTCCGTATGCAAAATTTCCAAGTCCGTAGGCAATGACCTTGCCCTTGTAGACTTCTATGCCCTGAAGAATATGTGCATGATGGCATACTATGAGGTCAGCACCTTCATCGATCATCTTATGGGTTTCCTTTATCTGCTTTGCATCCGGAACAGTTCCGTACTCTGCCCCCCAGTGGAGATTTACAACAACTATATTGTCTTCGCGCTTGTATTCCTTTATCTGCTCGTGCATTGCCTTTACCACTGCATCGATCTTTGTGGGGTATTTCCAGTGACCTGCCGCAATAAGCACAACCTCTATTCCGTTGACCTCCATTATTACGGGGGTGTTTTCATTGAGAACAGCAATCCCTGCATCGGTAAGCAGCTGTTCTGTGCGCAGTCTGCCTGCTTCAAGATAATCCAGAGAGTGGTTGTTTGCCTGATTTGCCACTTCAACAGAAGAGCCTGTCAGGATATTCACATAATCCGCTTCTCCTCTGAAATGGTATTTTTTGTCTGCTTTCTTGCTTCCTTTTTCTGCCAGGGTTGCCTCGTAATTGATAACGGTTATATCGTCGGCTTCAAAGATATGTCTTACCCTGTCAAAAGGATAGGTCACACTGTCTGAAGACCTGTATACTGCAGGGAATCTGTCCTTTGAATCGTCATCGTCCATGTAGCCGAAGGTACAGTCTCCTGCAAATGACATGGTTACGCTGTCATCACTCATCTGACCTCTGTAATAAATACATTCTGCCGCAAAGCGCAGTGTTTTTTCATCCACGCCGATTACTTCAGAGACTTTTTTCAGGTCGCACTGCTCTCCGCCGTCGGCAAACTCAAGATAGTCTGTGAGAGCTTTCAGCACTTCCTGTGCTGCCGGGTCTGTACAGCGGCTCAGCACAGCCTGCTGATTTCTTACCTTACGGACTGCCTGGGCATCTGTAAATGATACTGCCAGATATTCAATGGATGCTTTTGTTTTTTCAAGATAATCGTTTCTTACCGTAATTTTCACTTCATCGGTCTTTCCGCTGACGCGCTCTGTTGCGGTTATTACCGCCTCGCCTTCACGATATGCAGTTATTAGACCGTTTTCCGCTGATGCTATGCTTTCATCTGAACTTGTCCAGACAACGTCCGTCCCGGCATCTGTAGGAAGCACTTCAGCGCTGCACTGAAGCTGCTCGCCCGATGACAGCTGTTCGGGAAGTCCGATTATCTCAATTGTTACCTTTGAGTTTGAATCGCCGTTTCCAAGCAAACCGGAAAATAAACCCGTGTTTTTTCCGGAGCCGTCACCCGCTCCTGCACAGTCAGGGCATGCGGCATTTATAAGCAGCAATAAAACCGCCGCTGCAGCTATACAGAGTGCAAGCATTATTTTCTGATGTTTACTGAATTTCATACTGTTCATTATTTATCCTCTTTCAGAATTGTTGAATAACAATAATTTGCTGTTTCTCCGCAAACCCTGTAAATTCCTTTTTTATCCCTGTTATTGTTGTCTATTCCTGTTGCTATGACCACCATACCGTCTCCGCTCTCCCTGTCGTAGGACATAAAGGAGCGCACTCCCTGAGCATTTCCTGTGTGGTAGTACAGGGTTCTGCCGTCATACATATCTGTCTGCCTGCGAAGGATTCCGCACTGATCAAAATCTTCGAGTTCATAATACACTTTTTCCATTACCGCAACGGATTCGGGAGAGAAATAATATTCTCCTCTGTACTGTCCGTTGTTAATAAGTATTGTTATCAGCTTCGCCATATCCTCTGCACTTATTGTAAGCGAGCCGAAATAGGGAATGTAGTTTTCTCCCGGGGTTTTTGAGTATGTTCTGCCCAGCTGCGTTTTTACAGTGCGGTACAGCTTTTTGCCTATATACAATGTGGCAATTTTATTCTGCTCTTCTATGCATCGCGCACGGAATGAAGCATCTATTCCCATTCTGTCAAAATAATAGCTGTTTGAAAAATCCACCAGATTCTCTCCCAGCGCCTTTTCCGCCACTGCACCCATTATTCCTGCAGAAAAGTTATTGTATGCCCATGCTTTTTCCGTTCCCGGCTTCACTTTTATATATGTGGCTTTATCTGTGAGCCCTTTCTTCACCCTGCTGTAATCAAGAAGGTCCTTCATGGACGCGGTGTGGGTCATCAGGTGGTACATAGTGATTTTTGTATCGGGGTAATTGCTGTTGCGCACATCATAGCCCAGGATTTCGCCTATATCGTCATCAAGAGACATTGCTCCAAGGTCGCAGGCGGTCATGACATTCATCATTGTGAAAACCTTGGATATGGATGCTATCCTTATCTTGGTGTCACTTGTCATTTTCTCCCTGTTCTTTGTGTTTGCGAAGCCGTATTCACAGGTATACACCACCTCTCCGTTATCTATGACTGCCAGGGTAAGCCCCACGGCATTGTATTTTTCTGCTATTTTTTCTATTTGTTTGCTGTGTTCAGAATCAAGAGGTTTTATCTCGGTATCACTGACATATTCATCCGCAATACAAGGCTCATTTTCTGTGTTCAGCCCATCAGCTTTTGCCCAGCCAGAGTATATGCGGCTGCGTACATACACCCAGCGGTTTTCTCTTTCCGTAATAACGCAGTCTGTTCCTGAGGGAATCTCATAAACCTTTTCCGACTGCTCATCCTGCGTAAGATAAAGCACTGTGTTTTCCAATGCTGTCGCCTTCTGCCAGCCTTTCCATCGGATTTCCTCCGTTATTTCGCTCTTCGACACCTCAGGAGGTGCTGCAATATTTGCATCTGACACGATTTCTGAGGTGAATATCTTTTCAGTCTCCGGTTTTTCCCCGTTACGGATAACCACCGCTGCAATCACTGCTGCAGCCCCTATAACTGCTATAATTATACATAGCAAAGCTATCAGTCTGTTCTTACTGTTCATTCCTTCGCAGCCCACTTTTTTACTGTATTTTCATTAAATATACGTTATCTGCATTATATTACAGTTGTCGGATTAAGTCAACAAACCTCGAAACTGCAATGTGTAAGCTAATAATTGACAACAGGGCATTAATGGTGTAAATTAAAAATGGAATATAATTGTATAGGAGCCTGATTCCGTGAAGATTCTGCTTATTGGCATATTCAAATTCTTTCTTTCGGTTATTTATGCTGTCATGAAGCTTTTCCCTGTCAGGGAGAAAATAGTATTTTTAAGCCGTCAGGGCAATGCTCCCGGGATTGATTTCAGACTTCTTGAGGAAGAACTGAACAATACTTATCCTCAGTACAAAACCGTCATGCTGTGCAAAATGATCCCCAACAGTCTTTCCGGCATGATAAGGTATGCTTTTCATATGTTTGTTCAGATGTGGCATCTGGCAACTTCCAGGGTTGCTGTTCTCGACACATACTGCATTCCCGTTTCTCTCCTGAAGCACAAGAAAACTCTCAAAGTTATTCAGATATGGCATGCAATGGGCTGTCTCAAACGTTTCGGTCTTTCTTCAACCGGTCTCTCTCAGGGAAGAGACGAAAAAACGGCTCAGGCAATGAATATGCACAAGAATTATCACTGCGCTGTCTGCTCAGGACCTGATTGCATCGCGCCTTTCGCGGAAGCTTTTGGCACGGACAGAAAGAGAATGATCCCTCTTGGCATTCCCAGAATAGATTATCTGACCAAGGAACAGTACACCTCCGCTTCGAAAAATGCCATTCTTTCTGCATATCCTCAGCTTGATAACGGACGTAAAAACATTGTCTATGTTCCCACATTCCGACGCGGAGAAGGGCTGAATGACGAATACATGGAAAAGGCATTCGACAGCGTAAGAAACGCAGTCGATTACAGCAAATACAATCTTGTTATAAAGGCTCACAGCGGCGAGGAGCGCATTTTCACAGATTCTTCCGAAAACAGGCAGGACGGAAACCGCTTCATGGGTCTTGACTTCATTGCTCTTGCTGATTATATCGTCAGCGATTATTCTGCAATTATTTTTGAAGCGGCAGTTGCCCGGAAGCCCATCGCCCTTTACTGCTTCGACTGGGAGGATTACGATGCAGACCGCGGTTTCTATATTGATTATTTCAAGGATATTCCCTTTGTTAAATGCAGAACCGCAGATGAGCTTATGCAGTCTATTGACAGCGGCGCGGTAGTTTTCGATGAAAAGGGCGAAGATTTTTCTGCCCGTTATGTTGTACGCGGTGATTACAGCGTCTCTGCACGTCTGGCTCAGATCTGCGATGCTCTTGCAAAAAATGAATTTGACGGTATTTTCGAGGGCAGTGCCTTTGAAAAGGGTCAGTGGAAAAACAATTAATTCAATGGAGGCTCAGCATATGTCAGTTGGCGGTCTTTTTAAAAAGTTTTATAAATTCGCAGCAATGCGTGTTCTTCTTCCCCTATCATATTTTTTCCACAGCCGCGGGAAGGTCAATGAAAAAAAGGTTGTCTTTGTGGAAATTCGATTTGACAGCCTCAGCGACAACTTTGCACTTATTGAGAAGGCTCTCAGAGAGGAAGGCGGCTGGGATATCCGCCTTGTATGCCTTCGTCAGGGCAGGGTCAGTCTTTTTCAGTTCTTCAAAAACTGCATCAAAATGCACAAAGAGATCGGAGATGCACGCTGCGTTCTCCTCAACGAGGCATCCTCTGCCTACGGCTGCCTTAACATAAGAAAGGAAACCATTACAATTCAGACCTGGCACGGCTGCGGCGCTTTCAAAAAGTTCGGAATTAGCCTTTCTGAAAAAAACGTAGGCGGCAGCGAAGAGGATTATACAAAGTATCCCGTATACAGAAACAACGATTTTGTAACCGTCAGCAGTCCCGAGGTCATATGGGCTTATAAGGAAGCAATGAGCATCACCGATGACGATTCCAGACAGGTTCTCCCTGTCGGAACAAGCCGCACCGATGTATACTTTGATGAAAACATCGTAGCTTCCGGCAGGACTGAGCTTGAAAAGCTCGTCCCTCAGGCTAAGGGCAAAAAGATCATTCTCTATGCTCCTACCTTCCGCGGTATGCCCTCAGGCGGCGTTATTCCCGACAGACTTGATATAGAAAAATTCAGAGCAGCAATTTCTGACGAATATGTCCTTGTTATCAAGCACCATCCTCTGGGACTCAATAAGCAGATAATACCAGAAAGCTGTGCGGACTTCGCCTTTGATATCACTACCACCGCATCCATCGAGACCGCGCTTATGGCTGCAGATGTCTGCATCACCGACTACTCTTCTCTTGTTTTTGAATATTCACTTCTCGAAAGACCTCTTATCTTCTTTGCTTACGATATCGATTCCTATGTTGACGAGCGCGGATTCTACTATCCCTTCAATGAGTTCTGCCCCGGTCCTATTGTCAGGACCACAGAGGAGCTGGCTCAGGCTGTCAACGATTCCGAAACTGCTGATCTTGTCAGAATCAGAGAATTCAGGGATAAGTTCATGTCCGCCTGCGACGGTCATGCAACAGAAAGAATTGTCGAGATAATCAAAAACGGAAAGAGGAATATATAAATGCTTGAGGCACTGAAAAAATCCGTATGTGATGCCAATCTTGACCTGGTTGCCAAGGGCGTTGTCATATACACATGGGGCAATGTCAGCGGAATAGACAGGGAAAGCGGACTTGTGGTCATCAAGCCGAGCGGTGTCGATTATGACGGCATGACCCCTGACGATATGGTTGTCGTTGACCTTGAAGGAAATGTTGTCGAGGGCTGTCTTCGCCCCTCCTCCGATACCCCTACTCACCTTGAGATTTATAAAAACTTCCCCGATGTGGGCGGTGTTACCCACACTCACTCAACCTTCGCCTGCGCCTTTGCTCAGGCAGGTCTGAGCATTCCCGCTCTCGGCACAACCCATGCGGATTATTTCTACGGAGATATTCCCTGCGCAAGAGAGCTTACCGAAGAAGAAGTTTCAACCGAGTACGAGCGCAATACAGGGCTTGTAATTGTGGACGCCATGAAGGATATTGACCCCATTGCCGTTCCCGGTATTCTGGTCAAGAATCACGGTCCTTTCTCTTTCGGAAAGGATGCTGCCGCTTCGGTATATCACGCAGTCGTTCTGGAGGAAGTTGCAAAGATGGCTTACATATCTCTTACTCTCAACCGCGACAGTGAGATAAAGCAATATCTTCTGGACAAGCACTATATGAGAAAACACGGTAAAAACGCATATTACGGTCAGGGTTCCGACAAATAATGCATATTTTTTGTTAACTAAGTCTCCTTATCCTTGACAGCAGTATGTACAGGCTTTATAATTTATTTATCGATAAACGATAAATTTCCCTTGAGGAGGAAGTAAATATGATATATGCCGGAATTCTTGCTGGCGGCATCGGAAGCAGAATGGGCGTTACCGGTATGCCCAAGCAGTTTCTTACCGTCGGCGGCAAACCTATAATCATTCATACTATTGAAAAATTCCTTATGTGCGGCAGATTTGACCACATTTATGTGGCTGTCGTCAAGGATTATGTTTCCTATATGACCGATATTCTTGTTAAAGCCATCGGCAAAACCGACCGTGTTACGGTTATTGAAGGCGGCTCTGACAGAAACGGCAGCATTGTAAATGTTATCAACGAAATCCGCAAGACTGATTCGGACCCTGACAGCATCCTTGTAACCCACGATGCAGTTCGTCCTTTTGTTTCCGCAAGAATCATCGAGGAGAATATCAGCGCTGCCATTGAGTACGGAGCAACTGATACTGTCATCCCTGCAACCGATACCATTATCCGCTCCTCCGACGGGCTTAACCTTACCGAAATACCTGTTCGCGATGAGCTTTACAACGGTCAGACTCCCCAGTCCTTCCGTATCGGAATGTTCGAAGAGGATTTCTATGCTCTCAGTGATGAGCAGAAGAAGATTCTCACCGACGCCTGCAAGATTTTTGTGCTGGCAGGACGTACTGTACGCATGGTAAAGGGTGATGCATATAACATGAAGATCACCACTCCCTTTGACCTGCGTCTTGCAGAGGCAATAGTTGCGGAGGAACTGAGCAATGATTAACAGAGTTTATCGTCTGGTCGCGCCCAAGCAGATTCAGGTCAATTTCACAAACATTGACCTGAACTCCTCTGATGTTATTGTCAAGCCCAGATTTCTTTCCATCTGTGCTGCTGACCAGAGGTATTTCCAGGGACTGCGTTCACCCGAGGCGCTGAAGAAAAAGCTTCCCATGGCGCTCATTCATGAGTGCGCAGGTGTTGTTGTCCATGACGCCAGCGGTGTTTATGCCCCCGGTCAGAAGGTTCTTCTGGTTCCCAATCAGCCTTTTGCACCTCCAGGAATTATCCGCGACAACTACGCTGCTACTTCAAAGTTCCGCGCCAGCGGCTACGACGGATTCATGCAGGAATACGTTTCAATGGTTCATGAATGCGTTGTACCTTATGAGAATATAGATGATTCCATCGCTTCCATGTGTGAGCTTATCAGTGTTTCCATGCATGCTGTCACTACCTTTATGCAGACTGCTCACAGCATAAGAAACAGCGTGGCTGTCTTTGGCGACGGAAATCTCGGCTATATAACAGCTCTTCTTATCAAAACCCTTATGCCTGAAACAAAGCTTCATGTTATGGGCATTGTGGACGAGAAGCTGTCCCTTTTCTCCTTTGCTGATGAGATCCATCATTCTGACAGGCTTCCCGAGGGACTTCGCGTTGACCATGCCTTTGAATGTGTCGGCGGTCAGGTGTCGGGTACTATTATCAATTCCATTATTGACATAATCAATCCTCAGGGCACTGTGATGCTTCTTGGTGTTTCCGAGCAGCCTGTTCCCATCAATACACGCATGGTTCTTGAGCGCGGTCTTACCCTTATCGGCAGAAGCCGCTCCACCACCAAGGACTTTGAGGATACCCGCGACCTGCTGGAAGCTCATCCCGATATGCAGAGCAGACTTCGTCGCATAGTCCGCGATACTGTTCCCGTCAGCACCATCGAGGATATGAGCGATGCCTTTAATACTGATTTTTCAAATCCTCACAAGACTGTTATGCAGTGGCTGATATGAGACTGAAAAGCACACTTCGGTGTGCTTTTTGTGTAAGGAGTTATAATGAACAGTAAATTATATATTGTAGAAGGTCTCCCTTCTTCCGGCAAAAGCACAACTTCAGAATTTGTATGTGATATCCTGAGAGCTTCGGGCATAGATGCAGCCTTTGTTGACGAAGGCAGCGGAAACCATCCTGCTGATTTTGAATTCCACAGCTTTATTCTGCCCGATATATTTGAGACGTTTTCTTCTTCGGAGCAAGCTGTTATTCTTGCAAACTCTCAGCATAAGTACGGCGGTTTTGTCGTTCCCCTCGCCTCTCTGAGCAGTGAGCTTTTCGGAAAAGTTCTGCAGTACAAAATCTACGATTATCTCGACTGGGAAACCGAGCGAAGGGTAATGCTGGGCAGATGGCTGGATTTTGCGGACAACTGCAGCGGAACCTATGTTTTTAACTGCTGTCTTATTCAGAATCCTATGTGCGAGACTATGATGAGATTCGGCTTTGACACCGAATTGTCTAAGGATTATATCAGTGAGATTTGCGGTATTATCAGCGGTCTTGAGCCTGTTGTTATCTACCTGAAAAGCGATGACATAGAAAGCTCAGTGCTCAGAACCATCCCCGAAAGAGGCGAAGAATGGCTCAATGCCGTTATCGATTATCACATAAACGGCGGCTACGGAAAAAGCGCGGGACTATCGGGTTTTGATGGATATATTTCCTGTCTTGAAGAAAGGCAGAGAAGAGAGCTAGAAATTCTGAAAAATCTCCCTGTTAAGTCGCTGATTATCGAAAACGCTCATGAAGATTGGGATGCTGCTTACAATAAAATCAGAGAATTCATCATTTGAAAAAAGCCTGTGAGCTTATCACTCACAGGCTTTTTTCAAAGTGCCGATACTACATATTTGAGAATAAACAGTGCGACTACAATATACATAATGGGATGAATCTCTTTTATTTTGCGTGTTGCAATCTTGACTATTACATAGGATATGAAGCCGAATGCAATGCCGTCGGTTATGGAATAGAAAAGAGGCATTCCTGCAACTGTAAGGAAGCAGGGGATTGCAATTTCCAGATTGTTCCACTCAATATCTCTCAATGAGCTTGCCATCATAACGCCTACCATAATAAGCACAGGTGCTGTTGCGGCAGAGGGTACAAAGCCCAGGATGGGAGAAGCGAAAATGGACAGCGCAAAGCACAGACCTGTTACCGTGGAGGTAAGTCCTGTTCTTCCCCCTGCGGCGATACCTGCATTTGACTCTGCGAAGGTTGTTACGGTTGATGTACCCATAACTGCGCCCATGCTTGTTGCGATAGCATCCGAAAGCATGGCACGCTCTACCTTGGGAAGATTTCCGTTTTCGTCAAGGTAGCCTGCCTTGTCTGCCGCGCCGATAAGGGTGCCGATGGTATCAAACATATCAACCATCAGAAGGGTAAGAAAAACAGAAGCAACAGATGCGATGGGAGCTGAGAAAAGCTCGCCGAATCCGCTGAACATTGCGCCTGTAAGGCTAAAATCAAAGGTAGGTGCCCAGCTCTCGGGAACTTTTACTCCCATATCAACCTTGAATATAAACTGGACAGCACAGCCGACTGCGGAAGTTCCAAGCAGAGCAATGAACAACGCACCCTTCACCTTTGCAACAACAAGAACAATGGTAAGAATTATACCAAAAACCGCAAGAAGGGTTGTAGGCACTGCAAAAGAGCCCATACCGATTATTGTTCCGTTTTCGTTGGAAAGGAGACCTGCTTTTTCAAGTCCCAGAATTGCGATAAAAAAGCCGATTCCGCTGGAAATAGCCTTCTTCAGACTCATTGGTATTGCATCCACTATCGCCTTGCGTGCGCCTGTTACTGTAAGAAGGATAAAGAACACACCTGCGATGAATACCGCCGCCAGAGCTGCGCTGTAGGAAAGTCCCATAGTACCGCAAAGAGTGTATGCAAAGACCGCATTAAGTCCCATTCCGGGAGCCTGAGCCAGAGGATAATTTGTAAGCCAGCCGATAAGCCATGTTCCTACTGTAGCAGAAAGGCAGGTTGCAAGCATTACTGCTGCATTTGGCATATTGGCGTTGCTTCCCTCTCCCAGCATATCGGGATTGATGAAGATTATATAAGCCATCGCAAAGAATGTTGTAAGTCCTGCGATAATCTCTGTTTTTACATTTGTACCGTTTTCCTTGAGCTTGAAAAGCTTTTCCATTGTTTTCACCCTTTAATTATTAACCGCACTTGCAAAAGTATTTCGCAAGTGCGGTTGTATTATTCTCAGCCTCTGTTGCCGTACATCATCTGGTAGTAGTTCTGATACTCGCCTGAGATGATGGTCTCCCACCACTCACGGTTTTCAAGATACCACTTGATTGTCTTCTTGATACCGTCGGCAAACATGGTCTCAGGCAGCCAGCCAAGCTCATTATGAATCTTGGTGGGGTCGATTGCATAGCGCATATCGTGACCCTTTCTGTCTGCTACATAGGTGATGAGCTCTTCGCTCTTTCCGAGCTCCTTGCAGATAATCTTTACGATGTCGATATTCTTCATCTCGTTGTGTCCGCCAATATTATAGACCTCACCGACCTTGCCCTTGTGGATAATAAGGTCGATAGCCTTGCAGTGGTCTTCAACATAGAGCCAGTCACGGACGTTGAGTCCCTCACCATAGACGGGCAGGGGCTTTTCAGCAAGAGCGTTTGCTATCATAAGAGGAATAAGCTTCTCGGGGAAGTGATGGGGTCCGTAGTTATTGGAGCAGCGGGAAATGGTCACAGGCAGTCCGTAGGTGCGGTGATATGCCTGAACAAGCAGGTCAGCTGCTGCCTTTGAGGAGCTGTAGGGAGAGCTTGTATGAATAGGTGTTTCCTCGGTGAAGAAGAGGTCGGGTCTGTCAAGAGGCAGGTCGCCGTATACCTCATCGGTGGAAACCTGATGATAGCGGGTGATTCCGTACTTACGGCAGGCGTCCATAAGGGTAGCTGTACCCATGATGTTTGTCTCAAGAAAAACGCCGGGGTTTTCGATTGAGCGGTCAACATGGCTCTCTGCTGCAAAGTTTACAACGATGTCAGGCTTTTCCTCTTCAAACAGCTTATAGACTGCTTCTCTGTCGCAGATGTCAGCCTTCACAAAACGGAAATTGGGGTTTTCCATAACAGATGCAAGGGTTGAAAGGTTTCCTGCGTATGTAAGCTTGTCAAGGCAGATTATGCGGTAATCGGGATATTTTCCCAGCATATGGAATATAAAGTTGGAGCCTATGAAGCCGGCACCGCCTGTTACAATAATAGTCATAAATTTTCTCCTCAGTGATGTATTTTATCCTCGGCAACTATGCGCAGATGCTCGCCGTAGGGGGACTTGCCGTATGCTTCTGCAGATTTGAGAAGCTCTTCCTTGGTTATCCAGCCTTCATAATATGCGATTTCCTCAGGTGCGGAGATTACAACGCCCTGTCTGTTCTGCACTGTCTGTACAAAGGTGGAAGCCTCCATAAGGCTGTCCATTGTGCCTGTATCAAGCCATGCAAAGCCACGTCCCAGAATCTGTACGCAAAGGCTTTCATCCTCAAGGTAAAGACGGTTGAGATCAGTTATCTCAAGCTCGTTTCTCCATGAGGGCTTTACCTTCTTCGCCATCTCAACTACACGGTTGTCGTAGAAATAAAGGCCTGTGATGCAGTAGTTGGATTTGGGCTCCTTGGGTTTTTCCTCAACGGAAAGAACCTTGCCGCTCTTGTCAAATTCGACAACGCCGAATCGCTCAGGATCCTTTACATAGTAACCGAAAATGGTAGCCTTTCCTTCTTCGGCGTTCTTCACTGCCTGCTTAAGGTTCTTGCTGAACCAGCCGCCGTAGAAGATGTTGTCACCCAGAATCATTGCGCACATATCGTCGCCGATAAACTCCTCACCGATAAGAAATGCCTGTGCAAGTCCGTCGGGAGAGGGCTGAACAGCATAGGACAGCTTGATGCCGAACTGGCTGCCGTCACCCAGAAGCTGCTCAAAGCGAGGTGTATCTGTGGGGGTTGAAATGATAAGAATATCCTTGATTCCTGCCAGCATGAGAGTTGACAGAGGATAATAGATCATGGGCTTATCATAGATGGGAAGCAGCTGCTTTGATGTGACCTTGGTCAGAGGGTAAAGTCTGGTACCGGAACCGCCGGCTAAGATTATACCTTTCATGTTGTTTCCACCTTTTTATTTATTGAGAATTGCGTCGCATATTCTGTCGACATCGGATACCGACAGACCAGCGTACAGAGGCAGGCAGAGAACCTGCTCGCTGAGTCGCTTTGCAACGGGAGTTTTGTCGGGGTCGTACTTTCCGTTATAGCAGCCGAAGCTGTTTGTAAGAGGATAGAAATACTTTCTCGCGTTTATGTCATTTGCATTGAGTCTGTCGCTTACTTCGTCCCTTGTCTCTCCGAACACATCAGGATCAAAGAATACGGGGAAATATGCATAGTTGGGAGTTACTCCCTCCTGTACGGGGTTGAACCGCAGACCGGGAGTTCCCGAAAGACGCTCCATATAACGGTCAACCGCAATCTTTCTCTTTGCAATTTCTTCATCCACATGACGCAGGTTACAAAGTCCCATTGCTGCGCAGAATTCGTTCATCTTTGCGTTAGTGCCGATACTGTCAACGCTCTCAGGTCCGCTGATGCCAAAATTCTTGAGCCGTACTACTTCCTTGCCGAATTCTTCATCAGCAAAGCACAGAGCACCGCCCTCAACGGAATTGAAAACCTTTGTTGCGTGAAGGCTGAAGCAGGAAACATCACCAAATGAGCCTATTCCTCTTCCATTGACCCTTACTCCGAAGGTGTGGGCTGCATCGTAGATAACCTTGAGATTATGCTTCTTTGCTATTCTCTCTATTTCCTCAACATCGCACACATTGCCGTAGACATGGACAGGTGCGATTGCACAGGTTTTTTCAGTTATAAGGCTTTCAATCTTTGTGATATCCATTGTAAAAGTAACAGGGTCAACATCGCAGAAAACGGGCTCTAGTCCGTTTCTGACAAGCGCCTGAGTGGTGGATGCAAATGTAAAGGGGGTAGTAATTACCTCGCCCTTCAGCCCCAGCGCCTGAAATGCAAGCTCCAGAGCCATGTGACCGTTTGTAACAAGATCAACCTTTTCTACACCAAGATAGCTTTCAAGCTCCGCCTGAAGCTTCTGATGCTTAGGTCCCATATTGGTCAGCCAGCGGCTTTCCCATATATCCCTTATCTCGTCTGCATACTCTTCAAAGCTTGGCATCGAAGAACGTGTGACGAGGATTTTTTCTGCCATACAGATACCTTCCCTTTTTTAATAAAACACTTCTGCGTAATTTGCCCGAAAATCCCCGGGCATAATAATCGCTTACTTATTATATCATGTATTTTAGACATATTCAATGCTTATGAATGATAAAAAGAATTATTTATGACGAATAATTATTAAAATAGACTAAAAAATGATTTTGTGGTATAGTCGTTGAGGTATCACTTTACTTGGGAGATTACATTATGATAAGTCTGCTGCTTCCGATTATCTACATATCATTCATCAGTCTCGGGCTTCCCGATTCCATGCTGGGCTCAGCATGGCCAAGCATGTACGAATCCTTCGGCTCTCAGATATCCGAGGCGGGTATTGTGTCGATGCTTATTGCTTTTTGCACTGTTATTTCAAGCCTTCTGTGCGACAGGCTTATTCGAAAGCTCGGCACAGGCGGACTCACTGCGCTGAGCGTAGGTATGACCGCTGCTGCACTTATTGGTTTTTCATTTTCTTCAAAGCTCTGGATGCTTTGCCTGTGGGGTATTCCCTACGGACTGGGTGCAGGCTCTGTTGATGCGGCTCTCAACAATTATGTCGCTGTACACTACAAAGCCAGACATATGAGCTGGCTCCACTGCTTCTGGGGTGTGGGCGCCTCTCTCGGTCCGTATATCATGGGCATGTGCCTTACGAACAATCTCGGGTGGCGTAGCGGATACCGCTTTGTTGCAATCATTCAGATCGCTCTGACCGCCATGCTTTTCCTCTCTCTTCCCCTATGGAAAAAGAACACAGTAAAAGCACCTGCCTCAGAAGAAAAAAGCAAGCCTTTCAGGATATCTGAAGCTATAAGACTTCCCGGCGCCCGGCAGGCTCTTCTGGCTTTCTTCTGCTACTGCTCCCTTGAACAGCTGGCAGGTCTCTGGGGTGCAAGTTTCATGATTTTCGGAAAGGGTGTTGCTGAGGACACCGCCGCAACTCTCATTGCGGTCTATTATGCAGGCATCACCCTCGGCAGAGTTCTCAGCGGTTTCCTGACCGCTAAGCTTTCTGACCGACAGCTTATTCTGTACGGCGAAATCATTATTCTCTGCGGTATTGCGGTTCTTGCCCTTGCTCCCGATACTGTGCTGCTCTGCATCGGTTTTTCTCTGGTCGGTCTCGGCTGCGCACCTATTTATCCCAGCATAATTCATCAGACCCCTGTCCGTTTCGGTGAGGATGCATCTCAGGTAATGATATCTATGCAGATGGCTTCAGCTTATATCGGTACAACCGTCTCCCCTGCTCTTACCGGCTTTCTTATGGAAAAGATTCACGTTTATCTTTTCCCTGCTCTGGCTCTTGTCTTCGCTCTTCTGATGATGCTTATGACAGAACTTGCAAACACCGCAGAAAGAAAGGCTTCGAAAGTTTAAGTGTACTATTATTCGTACAATCGTTTCCTGTGACTTCAATATTGCTATTGCAAAACAAACAAATGTGCGCTATAATCCCTTCGTAAGATATTTACGGAGGGATTAATTATGTCACGGATACTGGACGGGCTGAATGCTCAGCAGCTTGAAGCTGTAACTACAACTGAAGGATATGTGCGCATTATTGCAGGTGCAGGCTCAGGAAAGACCCGAACTCTCACCCGCAGGTTTGCCTATATCGCCGATGAGCTGGGAATATCCACAGCAAATATCCTGTGTCTGACCTTTACAAACAAGGCTGCTGCAGAGATGAAAAAACGTATCCGTCAGATGATTGGAGACAGCGACACAGGGCTTATCGGCACATTTCACAGCTTCTGCCGCAGACTGCTTTCCGAGGATATTCATACTATAGGTTATCCCTCCACCTTTATGGTCATGGACAGAGAAGATCAGAAGGTCATGCTGAGACAGGTTATGGAGGATATGGGGTTATCTTTGCAGAATTATAAGATCAGCAAGATCGCCAACGAGATCATCGGGCCTAAAAAGGGCGCGTCATTAAACTATGTCGCTATGCTTGCCAATACCGACAGCACCGCTCTGCAGCAGGCTATAACCTCCGCAGGAAGCGAAAGGGATGAAATTTTCTACCGTTATCTGCTGGAGCAAAGAAAATGCTTTGCACTGGACTTTGACGACCTTATTTATTTCTCCCTGTATATTCTGGGCATATCATGGGAAATCTGCGATAAATGGCAGAGACGGCTGCAATACATTATGGTCGATGAGTTTCAGGATGTTGACAATGCTGAGTATGCTCTTGTCAAAAAGCTTTCCGCTCACCACAAAAACCTGTTCATTGTCGGCGATCCCGATCAGACTATCTACACCTGGCGCGGTGCAAACGTTGCCAACATAATGGATTTTGACAAGATATTCCCTGATGTCACAACGATTATGCTGACAACAAATTACCGCTCGTCCCCACAGATTGTTGCAGTTTCAAACTCTCTGATTTCAAAGAACCGTTACCGCATGGACAAGGAGCTTACCGCGGTGCGTCCAACGGGTGCTATCGCTGTTTTCAACCACACAGGCAGCGAAAAGGACGAGGCTGTATTTATTGCCGACGAAATTGCAAAACACATTGAAAGAGGTATCCCTCCTCACAATATCGCTGTGCTTTACAGGGCTCATTATCTGTCCCGTGAAGTGGAAGAGCAGCTTCTGAAAAGGGATATCAGATACCGTATCTACGGCGGAGTGGGATTCTATGAACGCATGGAAATAAAGGATGTGCTTTCCTATCTGCGCATGATATGTATCGGTGACGACCTGTCTTTTGCCCGCATTATCAACACCCCTCGGCGCGGCATTTCGAAAACCAAACTCGGGCAACTTCGGGAATACGCAGAACAGAATCACATTTCCCTTTATACTGCCCTTTGCAGATGTGTTGATGAAGATTCTCCCATTACCGCTCGAACAAAGGCAGCTAAATTCATAGAGCTTATCAACACTCTTCGCGTCGGCTTTGAGGAGCGCTCCATCTCGGCTCTGCTGGAGGATGTTCTGTCTTTGAGCGGCTATGAACAGATGCTCAGAGGCGACGGCGACAGTGAAAGACTTGATAATCTCGCCGAGCTCAAGCAGGCAATCGCTCAGTACGAGCGCGATGAAGGGGAGCTTATGAGTCTGTACAGCTATCTTTCCCATGTCACCCTGCTGACCACAGGCGATGACCCCGATTCTACCGAGGCTGTAAAGCTTATGACAATTCACGCTGCAAAGGGTCTGGAATTCCCCGTTGTGTTTGTCTGCGGTCTTTCCGAGGGCGTTTTCCCTACCAGAAAAACCAATACCAGAGATAAAATGGAGGAGGAACGCAGGCTTGCATACGTTGCCATGACCAGAGCAGAGAGTGTGCTTTATCTGACCGATTCAGAAGGCATGGGACTTGATTCAAACATGAAGTACCCTTCACGCTTTATCTTTGACATCGAGCCTGAGCTTCTTCAGTACACAGTTGAACTCAGCGAGGAGCTTATCGAGCTTGCAAAAGCTCATATTACAACCGATGAGCGAAAACTTGACATAACACTTTTCCCGACCGGCACTGAAATTGCCCATCCAACTCTCGGCAAAGGAAAAATAATTGCGGCAGATGCAGGAAACTCCTGTTATATTGTAAGATTTGATTCCGGCATTGAGCGAAACATCAGCTTCTCTGCAGGATTTTTGAATAAGCAGTAAAAAACATAGCTGTGCATTACGCACAGCTATGTTTTTTCACAATGAAAAATACATGATTTTACAATTGTTTTATTAATGTGCAGAAGTTTTTCACACTTAATGCTGCAGCCAAAATTATTATGCTCTATTTTTCGTCCCTTTATGCTTTTCTTTTTGTTTATATGACATAATATATGTGAACAATCAAGTAATATGTTTACTCTCTGTATTTTTTATGATATAATGTTTTTTCAGAGAGCCGAGAAATTCTCCCTCCCTGTCATATATTTAATAACCTGAAAGGTCGTGAGCCTTTGAGTTCAAATAAAAATACGTGCGGCAATCAGCCTGTAAAAATTACTGTCACAAGAAAAAAGGGCGGAACTGCAAAATCATTTTCAAATCCTGCTGTTCCCGATACTGCCGCAGCAGACACAGAACCTGAGGTTATCGGCATGCGCAAGCACGCTGAGCCTGTTCCTGCTGCTGAGCCTGCCGAGGACATCAAAACTGAAACCGAGGCATCTGAGAATATCGCTGAAGAGGTCGCAGCCGAAGCGGATGCTCCTGAAATCACCTCCGAAGAAGAATATAACGACGGCTTTGACGAAGATTACTATGAGTATGAGGATCCCATTCCTGCAGCTGCACCCGAAACACCTGCCGTTGAAACCGATCCCGGTGCTTCATCCACCGCAGGTGAGATGATCAGGAATGTAAACGTCAGCTCCGTTGTCGACGGTGCAGGCTCTGCAATGCTGGCAGCACCTGCAACCATCGCAAGTGCCGCAGGCGCAATCGGCGCAGGAATTGCAAGCTACATCAAAATAGCTCCTGCTGCCATATCTGAATATGCCGATGCAATCCCCTCTCTTGTAAGCAATTTCTTCAGACGCCATAGTATAGTACGCTGGGCAAAAACCCGTACAACAAAGCAGTGGCTCAAAATTGCCGCCGCAACCTTCGGCGTTGTTCTTGTTGCTGTTCTCTGCACAGTTTTCGTCTTCATGGATTCCATGCTTGACAGAATAAACTATGTATCTGCAGATCATTACGGCTACATTTCTCTTTCTGAGGCTGATGCATGGATTTCTCAGACATCCAGCGATTCAGATGTTTCCATCTCAGACCTCAGCAGCAACTCCGATCTTGACGAAGAGGAAATCGCCGCTCTTGAGCTTACTCTGGATAAGTTCACGGAAGATATGTTTGATATCGACAAAGATGATGTTGTCAACATCCTCCTGCTGGGTACCGACACCCGTTCAAATAAATATGTCCGCGATAATTCAGACAGTATGATTCTGGTATCTCTTGACACCAAGCGCCATACAATAAAGCTTACAAGCTTCATGCGCGACTCATACGTCACCATTCCCAATTACGGCAAATACCGTCTGAATGCCGCCTTTGCATTCGGCGGTGCGGATCTTCTCTTCAAGACCCTCAAGAAAAACTTCAACGTCGATGTTGATAAGTACGTCCGCGTCAATTTCAGCGCCTTCAAGAAGGTTGTTGACAAGATTGGCGGCATAGAGATGTATGTCACCAAAGCAGAAGCAAAGTATATGTGCTCCCACAAGCATTACGGCAGATTCCCGCGCTACAGCGCAGGTGCAGGCACATATATCATGACCGGTTCCGAAGCGCTAAACTACGCACGCTGCCGTAAGGTTGACAGTGACTTCGGCAGAACAGACCGTCAGAGAAAGGTTCTTATCGCCATCGCCGATAAGCTCAAGGGCTCAGATCTTACAACCATCTACGATCTTATGAATGAGATCCTCCCCCTTGTTGAAACAAACCTTACAAAGGACGAGATCTACTCCCTTATCACACCCGCTCTCGCCAGCCTTTCCAAGGAGATTGAGACCCTTAACATTCCCTGTAAGGGCAGCTGGAAGTATTACAACGCTAACGGTGCTTCCGTTATTTCCCTTGACTTCAAGGTAAACCAGAAGGCTATCAGAGCTCACATTTACAGTACAACCAAGCTTGATATCGAAGAAAAGGTATGGCAGAACACCTATTTCGAGACCGGAACAGGCAACACTACCACCACAACCACTACCACCGTTCCCAGTGATGTCACTTCGGATACAGGCACCGATACTTCAACCGAAAGCACCGATGCTACCGACACTACCGACGCAACATCATCCTCGACGGAGTCTTCTTCCACATCTTCCTCTACAACACCCACTGAGTCCTCTTCCTCCACTCAGTCCACACAGAGCACTCAGTCAACCGAGAGCACAAACTCCACTGAATCCACTACAACTTCTACAGAGTCAACACAGAGTACCGAATCCACTACAACCTCTACCACTACGACAACAACAACCACCACTACCACCACTACAACAACTACAACTACCACCAAGGCTACAACCACTACCACTGCAGCACCGCCGCCTCCCTCCGATGAGGGCGGCAGCGAAAGCTGAGTCTTATAGCACGCAAAAAGAGCGCATCCTTCTGGATGCGCTCTTTTCTGTTCAGTTTTCAGATCAGAGATTGGGGTAAATCTCCGCAAAATACCAATTCACATAATCTATCATCGGCTGGAGGTTGTTTCCTCTTTCTGCGATGAAGTCCTTGATGCACTGGTAACTTGCATATCCGCCGTAGTTGCTGTTGTTTGCATCGCCTATCCACTTACCGTTGTTGTAACGCTCGAAGAACTGGTCATAGAGCGGAGAGTATGTATCCTTGAACAGGTCGAGACGCTCAAGAGCTTTGTCATGTTCAAAATATGTCTCACTCATGGAAAGGAGCCTGTCTATAAAGTCGCTTCTCCAGCTTTCGTTGGTCATGAGATAGGTAAAGACAAGAACAGAAGGATTGCTTGTGCTCATGTCAAGCATGCCGTATTCCTTGTAGTTGTCCTCTTTGATGGTATTGGTTTTGACATCGCCTCTGCCGGAAACTCCGCCGAACTCCACGTCATAGATGCAATAGCGCCAGCGTCCGTCAGCATAAGGATTGCTTTCGTCAACATTGAGGGTCTTCCACATTGACCAGTTCTTGCCGGGCCAGTCCCATTTGTTGTTTATCCAGAGCTGGATTGCATAGTAGTCTCTTGCGGACTCCACGTCAACAAGCTTCTCAAACTCTGCATAATCCTCTTCGCTTTCGAGGTTATCGTGGCTGTCAAAGAAAGCAAGAAGATCTGAGAAGTAGTAGTCAACATTGGAAACGCCCTCGGGAAGATCGCCAAGGTCAAGCTTGTAGCCTATTTCATACTTCTCTGCGTCGCCCTTGTAAAGAACTACGTCATCCTTGTTTACTCCGTGGGTATCCTCAAAGTAATCGTCGGAGAAGTCCTCCTGAAGAACGTAAAGTCCCCAGTATTCGCCGTTGAGATATACTACCGCAGGACGGGATGTAAGGGTATCCACATCCATTTCCGTCACAAGAGAGCCCCAGTAGGTATCGCTGTACTTGGTAGTAAAGGCACAGTTGCCGCCGTTTCTGAGAATAAGTGTCTTGAACTTGTCCATAACCTCGCCGCTGTCATTTTTCAGCTCATCGCCGAAAACGGCATAGTTGAAGTTATTGTCGCCGTAATCTCTGCGGGCATAAAGTCTGAAGCCCTTCTGATAGTCAGAGCGTGAATAGTTGCCCTGTATACGGATTCCGCAGTCCTGGGAAATTACAAGCTCGGTAGTGGTTCCGTCGCTCTCAAAGAAATCAATGTGAGCCTCTCTCTCCCACTCTCTGCCGCGCTGCTTGTAGTTTGCATCGATATTACGGGCATCCTTGTAGTCACTGTATTTGCCGTTCTCCATCTGGTACTGCAGATCATCGTCGAAAATCTTACCCTTTACATAGATGCCTGTCTCATAATCGAAGAGATCGTCAGAATCCATGGTGATGGAGATAACCGCAAGAGGTCTGCCCGATGCTTCGCAGCTTTCTGCTATGCCCTGTACATGCTCTTCCATGGTGCCGATGAAATATGTATGGGTGATGACCTCTGTATATGCACCCTCCGCATCAAGGGCTGCAGCCTTGATTACAGTGATTTTGTCAACATCCTCATCATCGGGAACGGTAAGATCGGAGAGGAACTTGTCAGTATCAAAATCAAGCTTACAGTGTGCAGAATCATAAAGATTGGGGTCGATTGCGGAAATCACATTGGGATCTCCTGTACGATCCTTTACTGCAACAGGCGCGCTGTAAATCATTCTGGTTTCACTTTCGGTAGGGTCACTGCCGTCAGTGGTGTAGAAGATAACTGCGCCCTCACCGCTGGTAAGGGTAAGGTCAAACTCCTCACCGAAAACACCGCTGAGGGTTGAAAACTCAACAGTTTCTGATGATATTGCGTCGGTTTTTGCGGTATAGTCGGAAGGGAGTTTTTCGGTATCCCCTGCCCCTTCGCTGCAGCCGCAGAAAACTGCCGCCAGCATGGTGATTGCCAGAAGGATTGATATGATTCTGCTCTTTTGAGATTTCATGACTTTTCACTCTTTCTCATAATAAATTTTGGTTTTATAATTATATCACATAACTACTATGACCACAAGTATTTTTATTATAATCAACAAAACTTCATCTTTTTCAAAAAAATAATATTTTTTTGAAAAAAGGCTTGCATTTTTGTAATTCCCTTGTTATAATAGCCAAGCAAGTTCACGAGACCGCTTGCACACGACATGGAGATGTCGCCTAGTTGGTCGAGGGCGCACGACTGGAAATCGTGTAACCGTTAAAAGCGGTTCGAGAGTTCGAATCTCTCCATCTCCGCCAGAAAAAGACAGTAACTTTGATTTCAAAGTTACTGTCTTTTTTTACGAAATAAATCCCTTGCGGGATTTGTGAAATACGCTTCGCAATGTGAAATGCCTGCGGGCGTGAAGGAATTTATTGCACTTGTTTCAATCGTTGAATTGTTGAAAATACACTTCTTCCATATCATGGGTTGTCTTCACGAAAAAAAGGATTTGTCAAAAGACAAATCCGTTTTTTATTTCATCAAAGTGCAAAGCCGCTCCATCGATTTGTTAATTTACAGTAAACAATTATCGAAAAACAACAAATAACGCTTGACAAACAATATTTTCCATGATATTTTCTTGCTTGTAGTGACTACAAACAAATCGAAGGGGGATTTTACATGAAAAAGAATTTACTGATCGTTACGACGCTTATTCTGTTACTTTGCCTGTCGGGATGCTATTACTTCACCGTCCCTGTCCTCACTTCCCTTCCAATGTATGAAACCAGGGAGTTCTATACCTCGAGAGGAGGGCAGGATTCCATCGATTACGCAAAGTACACCTATGAATCGGTAACCGCTCAGAGAATTTCCGATTCACGGTATTTCGATGAAGTCACAGAGGATGATATTGAAGAAATACTGTCGCACATTGAAAACTTTGAAGGCCGGGTCGAAGGCAGTGCCGATGAGGTTGAAGAAAATTATGATTTTGATAAAAGCACTGTATCTGAGGGCGACTTCTTCTATTTATACACAAAATACGGAGAGCCTATAGGCGGCGAAACATACGACAAGTTCGATTTCTACGACCTTTACTACTTCGATATCGAAGGGCAGATTCTGTATTACTTTCACAGCGATGTCTGATTTTATTAATAAGGAGGTTTTCACATGAAAAAGAATTTACTGATCGTTACGACGCTTATTCTGTTACTTTGCCTTTCGGGATGCTATTACTTTACTGACCCTGTTATCACTTCCCTGCCAATGTATGAAACGAGGGAGTTTTACACCTCGGGAGGTTTTCAGGATTCCGACGATTACGCAAAGTACACCTATGAATCGGTTACTGCTCAGAGGATTTCCAAATCATGGTATTTCGATGAAGTTACAGCAGATGATATTGAAGAAATACTGCTGCACATTGAGAATTTTGAGGCTCGCATAGATGGTTCCGAAGATGAAGTTACTGATAATTATGATTTTGACAAAAGCAACGTATCCGTGGGCGACTTCTTCTATTTATACACAAAAGATGGAGAGCCTATAGGTGACGGAACATACGACAAGTTCGATTTCTACGACCTTTATTACTTCGATGTCGAAGGGCAGATTCTGTATTACTTTCACAGCGATGTCTGATTATACTATTAATGCAAAGGAAGAATGATTCTATGAAAAAATTTATCTGTATTCTTATGACCCTGTCCCTCCTGTTATGCTGCACAGGCTGTATCTCCTACAACAACCACACCTCCGACCTCGAAGAGTACAGCGACTATCTCGGCAAAGTACATCTGTCAGAGCAGCACATGCCCACACTCGAGGAAGTTGGCGAGTATTCCGACATCGAAATCACATATAACTTTGACTTTGTGCTGATGTTTGAAACCAACACGGTGGGCTTATTTTTGAGCTATGATGAAGCAGAATATGCAGTTCAGAAGAACCGCATTTCATCAAATTATGAGTTTTTCTCCCCCGATGATGAAGACCTTGAATCTGACTGCGACGCATCTGTCAACGGTTACGACATTAACCTTGTCCGCGCTGATTATGAATATGATACATACAAAACGGGACTGCTTATCGGCACTGACGATGAAAACTGCAGAATCTGTTACTTATTCTACCTTGACACCGATCTTGATGTTCTGGATGACCTTGATTCTTACATCGAAGAGCACTTTTATATTCCGTAATGTACACTGATGCGAAAAACAGCACTGCAGTTAGGCAGTGCTGTTTTTGATATGATATCCCGTCTTTCAATCGTCTTCCTCAGTTACTTCTGACAGTTCCGTTAAACACGATCTGTCTTTTGCAAGCCTGCGCAGATATTCATGTCCTCCGTCAACCGCACACGCTCCACAGCTGCACTCAACATAGTCATGAACGGTCTTTGACTCTATCTCATCACCGCAGATATTGCACCTCGCTGCATTTCTAATAATTTTCATATAATACTCCCCTTTCTCTTTTTCTGACAAATACATTTTATCATATTTTTTAATATCAAGCAATCCGCCGCACTGCCCATAAGCTTACAATTTCGACACAATTATTGCTTTCGGTCAATAATTGTGATAGTATTGTGAAGGTTGTGAGTATTTATACTCATACATACCGAAAAACGATATTGAAAAGAGTGTATTTTATGAAAGAGTTTTTTGCATGGCTGTTCAGCGAAAACAATTCCAGTCTTGAAATCCACCTGTTTGACCAATGGCATTTCCTCTATCTCTTCTTCACCTTTGCCATTCCTGTTGCTCTTGCATTTATTCTTAACAACAAGTCGGAAAAGGCAAAGGAAAGAACTCTGAGAATCTATGCTTATCTTACTATCGGGCTTTATCTTATTGATTTCTTCATTATGCCTCTTTCCGACAGCTACAGCGGAATCAGCGCCTACAAGCTGCCCTTCAATATATGCACAATAATGGCGGTCTTTGTTCCCTTTGTTCAGTTCAATCCACGATTCAAGCCTATAAAGGATGTTATCGTTACCCTTTCCATTGCATCTTCGCTTATGTGGATGTGCTACCCCGGAACAGCCCTCGGCGGTCAGCCCCCTTTCTGCTATGTCATTTTCCAGACCTTTGTCTATCACAGCTTCCTGTTCGCCTGGGGCTTTCTGAATCTCGCCTTCGGTACTGTGAAACTGGAATTCAAGAAGATCTGGAAGGAGCTTGTTGCCATTCTGCTCATTCTTGTGTGGGCGGCTTTCGGCAATACCGTCTATGATGCAGGCTATAACTGGTTCTTTATTGAGGAGAGCATCTTCCCCTTCCTCACAGATGAAATCATGCCCTTCATGGTTGTATTCTGCGTATTCGGCACCTGCTTCCTCGTTTATTGCGGGTACTATGCAGTATGTGCAATCATCAGAAAGAACGAGGATAAAAAGAAGGCTCTCTGCTAGAGTGCTCAGTAATCATTCGCTGCTGCTCCGTTATTTGCGGGGCAGCAGTTTTTTCTGTGGAAATATCAGCATGTATGATGTATAATGTACAAAAAGTACATTGAGGTGCGGACAATGGTCAGAGTCGTATACAGCAGGGAAATCACGATAAACTGCGACATTGATGATCTTCGCAGACAGCTGTCAAGAAAGCTGAAAGAAAAGAATCGGGAGCATACGGTTACGCCTTCGGGATTAACAGGCAGAATGTCCGGGAACAAAATCCGTTTCTGCTACAGGTATAAAAAACTTGAGGAAGAGGATATCTCTTTCACAGCGGGACGGCTGCCCGATCTGACTGTACATCACAGGTATGCAAAGGCTGTTATCTCTTCTGCAGGCGGTTGCTCCTCAAAGCTTAAAATCGATTTCATTGACGATTCCGGATTATATATAAGACTTGCTTTGTTTATATTCTTTCCCTTGTTTGTACTTTTTTCCGCGTTTCTCGCCTTTTCTGCTGCAGGCGACAGCATTTCATATTCTGCCGCAGGCATTATTTCCCTTTTCTTTGCCGCTCTGTGGCTGCTTATTACTTATGCGTTTATTAAAAGCATCAAAAACGAAAGGGATGACACCTTCCCGCTGCTTGAGAGTGAGATAGAAAGCTTTGTTGATTCCATAAATCAGTCGGAGGATATTAATGAATAATTATATTATCAGAGAATGCACTGTTTCCGATGCGCCTGCGATTTCACATCTTAATCGCATAGCCATGGGATATGAATACAGCATATGCGATACGAAGAAAAAGCTGTCCGTTCTTCTGCTCTCGGATAAAGATAAAATCTTTGTGGCTGAGATAAACGGCATTGTTGTAGGTTATATTCACGCAAATGATTACGATCTTCTCTATGCTCCTCACATAAAAAACATCATGGGCATTGCGGTTTCTCCCGACCATAGGAACTGCGGCATCGGCAAGGCTCTTCTTTTCAGAATTGAAGAATGGGCAAAATCCACCGGTGCAGAGGGGGTTCGTCTCGTATCGGGGGCAGAACGCAAAGAAGCTCATGAATTCTATAAAAAATGCGGTTTTGTTCAAAACAAGGAGCAACTGAACTTCAAAAAGGTTATTGAATAAACACACCCCGATGCATTAATGCATCGGGGTATCGATCAGAACTGTCAGTTGTTCTTCTTGTTCTGTTCGCTTCTGTTCTGGCTGTTGTTCTGCTGGTTCTGATTCTGGTTGTTGTTCTGACCGTTGTTATTGGACTGGTTGTTCTTCTGATTGGACATGAAGGACACCTCCTTTCAGTGCTATTATTACACTGTATTCCATTATTTATTCAGAAAAAACTTATGAAACGGGGTTTGCATGTGAATCTCCCTATTGAATTTTCCGATAGAATGAAGGGGCTGCTGGGCGATGAGTTTGACACATTCGCCGCGCAGTATGACCTTCCCCATTCCCGCGGATTGCGCATCAATACTCTTAAAATGAGTATTACCGCTGCATATAAGCTGGGCTTTACCCTTGAAGAAGTCCCCTTCGCAAAGGAAGGCTTCAAAGTTTTGTCAGATGAGAAGTCAGGCTCTTCCCCATACCACCATGCAGGAGCTTTTTATTCCCAGGAGCCAAGCGCCATGAGCGCTGTGACTGCCCTTGACCCTCAAAAGGGAGAATTTATCCTGGATATGTGTGCCGCCCCGGGAGGTAAGACCACTCAGATAGCTGCCCGTCTCGGCGGTGATGGCTGCATATGGAGCAATGAATATGTCCGCTCGAGAGCCAATATCCTGATTTCCAACATTGAAAGATGCGGCATAAGAAATGCCGTTGTAACCAGCATGCGTCCCGATGCCCTTGCAGCAAAAACGGGGGCAGTTTTTGACAGAGTTCTTGTGGACGCACCCTGCTCCGGTGAGGGAATGTTCAGAAAAGAAGAAAACGCTGTTCGCGACTGGTCTCCCGAAAATGTTGCAGCCTGCGCTGTCCGCCAGGCTGAGATTCTGGATTCCGCTGCGCTGTGCCTTAAAAACGGCGGTGTACTGGTTTACTCTACCTGTACCTTTGCCCCTGAAGAAGACGAGAAGAATATCATAGCTTTTCTCGACCGTCATCCCGAGTTTTCTCTTGAGGAAATCCCTGTCCGGTTCGGACGCAGCGGTCTTGATATAAGCGACAGATACGACCTCACTCTGACCAGGAGAATATATCCTCAGGATGGCGGCGAGGGGCATTTTGTGGCACGTCTCCGCAAAAGCGGCGAGCTGACGGAAAGCAAGTGTTTTTCTCCTGCCATAAAAGAAAACGCTCAGATAAAAATGCTCAGGGAAACATATGAAAGCTGCTTTAAGGACATCCCTCAGGGTACTTTTGCAGTTTACGTAAACAACGGATATCTGCTTCCCCCACAGATGCCCGACGTTCCTCTTGACGGTGTCATTCGCGCAGGCATTCCTGTGGGCGAAATCAAAAACAACCGCATAGAGCCTGCTCACGGTCTTTTTATGGCTGCCCGTATGGAGGACTGCAGAAGATATATCGATCTTTCTCCCGACAGTCCTGAACTGTCAGCTTTTCTTCACGGCGAGGAAATCTCCTGCGATGGCGATAACGGATTTACTGCGGTCTGCTGCGATGGAATTGTCACGGGCTTTGGCAAGGTCAGCGGCGGAAAGCTTAAAAACAGATACCCAAAGGGATTGAGGACACTGAGATGAAAAAAATTCTTGTAATAGGCTCTCCAGGTTCAGGGAAAAGCACTTTTTCGCGAAAGCTCCGCGATGCCACAAACCTGCCTCTCCATCACCTTGACCTGATATGGCACAAACCTGACAGAACTACCATTTCAAAAGACGAGCTGGATGCAGAGATACGAAGTATTATTTCTTCGGAAGAATGGATAATTGACGGCAATTACAGGCGCACTCTCGAAATGCGCCTTGCAGCCTGCGATACTGTCTTCCTCTTTAATCTTCCTGTTGAGATCTGCCTTGACGGCGTAAGAGCCAGAATCGGTACAAAGCGCGAGGATATGCCATGGGTGGAAAATGAGTTTGATAAGGAATTCATGGAATGGATTATCAACTTTCCTCAAAACAATCTGCCGATGATTATGGAGCTTCTGGATAAATACGGAAAGGAACGAAATGTTACAGTTTTCAGCTCTCGGGATGAGGCGGATAAATATATAGAAAAGCTGAAAGGGGTGCAGTAAATCTGCACCGCTTCTCTTTATGCTCTGTTTTCAAGTTTCGGCTGAATAATGCTGATTGCCGATGCAGGCATTGAGGTCTGCGTCATGACTATATCGGTTATCATTGAAACCTCCGAGGAAGTAAGCTCCATTGTATTGCTTACAATTACACTGACCTGAGATTCGCCCACGACGGCAATGCAATCCTCAAAACCCTTTGCCTTGACAAGGGTCTCTATGGAATTTTCCATCTGTATCTGTGCGGCGATTTCTGCGCTTTTATTTACTGCCGCGGTTTTATCTGCATTGGTCATTGAAGCATCGCTGATAATCTCTTCCAGCAGTCCGAGGGACTCTTCTCTGGCGTTTTCTCTCTCACTGTATGCCATTGTGAAATATTCCCGCTCAACAGAGACCGTTACCGCGTCGCTTTCTGACAGCTTTTCGCTGCTCTGTGCTGACACAAGAAGTGCTTCCCCAAGCATTGCCTCATCGGATACGGGCTGACCCGACTGGATATAATCCTCGCTGGGGGCAAACTGCCAGTTGAGATATACCGCTGTGCCAAGTGCCAGCACAAGTCCTGCTATAAGTATTCCTCTTTTTCTGTTTTTGATCATTTTCTGTTTCCTCCTGTCAATCTGTTAATTTTGTTACATATACACGCCTTGAGGATATCCCCAGGGCGGTTGTTACCGCTTCGGTTATTCTGCTTCTTACCGCTTCATTATCTGCACCTTCGCAGACTACCACCACGCCTCCGATTGTCGGCAGAAGCATGGTTCTGATCAACGCTTCCCTTCCCTTTTCTCCGTCTACTATTATCACCGATTCCTCGCTGTCGTTTCTCATATCTGTACTGGTACTGCCGTCAGTTTCACGCTCCTCCGACGAGTCGCTGTTGAGCTTCGAATCGCTTGCATATATGTACTCTTCGCTGTTTTTCAGCGTTACAAGCACCTTCACCCTGCCTGCGCCGTCTATGGAGCCTATAAGCTCACACAGCTGCGCTTCAACAGATTTTGCATATGCTTCACAGTCAAATCCCGTATCGGGAATTGTGTCCTCCTTTTTTGTGCAGGATGCGCTCGGCTCCGACAACAGAATCAGCACAAGTATCAGAATCCCGATAGCCACCACCAGCTTTGCGCGGTTTTCCTTTCTGATAAGCTCTCCTATCTTTTCTTTTATTCCATCCATCACTCTTCCTCCGTTATGAAATTCGCTCTGACTCCTGTGCGGCTGTAGACCGTCTGTGACAGTACAGCGCGCTTTTCATAGTCTTTCTGCGACAGGGTAACCTCCACCTGAGATATAGATATGCTGCCATCCTGCAATATATCCATGTATACCCTGATATTCTCAGCTTCGACATTCTCTGACTGCAGCGAACTTTCTATCTGTCCGCTCACAACCCTCTCAAGCACCCTGCCTGAAAACGATATTACTGCTTCTTCCATCCTTTCACTCTCCTCCACCGCTGCCGCCGACACCGACGGCAGCTTGATATTTTTTACCGCTTCCTGTATGGGAATCGCAGCAGAGCAGACAATAAATGCGGCTATTGCAAGCTTTATCATCCTGTCAAAGGAGGTTGACGGCACCAGCATTTTTACTGTCCCGCACAGTATGCAGCACACACATATACAAACAGCCGCTTCTCTTACCCCATCCATTTATCATCCCGCCTTTCCTGCTGTCAGTATCGCCGCAGCGGACACCGTAAGCATTATCACCATAAGTATGCATACCGAAATAAGCATTCCCACCGCCGACGACAAAGCTTTCAGCAGTTTTGCAACCGCTCCTGCGGAAAAAAGCTCCGCAACACACGAACACATTTCAAGGGTCAGACGCCACAGCACTCCGCGTATTATAACAGGAAGAAATATGTAGCCGCAGGCAATTATCCCGAAAGCTCCCACCGATGTTTTCAAAAGTGCTACACAGCTTTTTACTGAGGCAAGCGCCTCCCCCACTGCTCCGCCGATTATCGGCACTGTACCTGACACTACAAACCTGACGGCTTTGCCTGCAACGGTATCCGTTGCTGCTGTTACCATTCCAGAAATCGTAAGGCTTGCGACAACCACAGTTGCAAGTATCCCGAGAATCCATCTGACGCACTTTTCTGCAAAGGCAACCACTGTATCAAGACTCATATCAGGTGCCGCAGCAGACACTCCGGAAACTGCTGTTATTATGCGCACAAACGGCACCACTGTACCGCACAGCACTGCAGATGAAATCTCCGACACAGTGAGTATTGCTGCTGCGCTGCCCGATGCTGTCACAGTCTGTCCCGATGCTGCAAGCACTGCCGCAAACACAGGTATAAAGCCTCTTTCAAAGGTATTTGCTCCTTCTATTGTTTTGATCACATCATCAAAATAGGACAGCAGGGGCGTCAGTGCCGAAACCGCTGCAAACACAGCTACTGCAACATATGCCGCCTGTGCTGCCCGAGTATCTGCAAGAGAATCCTTAAGTCCTCCGACAAGTGCGGTCAGCAGTATTGCAGCAATGACTGTCACACCTACTTTCAGCGGCTGACGGCTTTCCTCTGCCGTTATTTCCATCACAGAATCGAGTATTGCGGAAACATCAATATTTGCCATGTACTCTTCCGATGCAGAGCCGATTCCTGCATCTGCAAGCTTTTCCGCAGTTTCTTCGGGCAGAAAATCTGTCAGCTCCGCTGCACCGCTTTCTTCATACAACTCGTCATAGCCATCGTATACCGATGCTTCGGCTATAGGTGCCGCAAGCATTATAATCGCTGCCAGGATTGTAGTTATTATTACTTTTTTCATCATCCGTTCATTATCCCTATTGCAGTTTCCAGCAATGATGCAAACAGCGGAAATATTACCGCCAGCACTGCTATTCTTCCTGCAGTTTCTATCTTTGATGCAAGAGATGCACAGGCTGCATCCCTGCAGGTATCCGCTGCCATCTGTGTTACAAAGCATATGCCCAGCGCTTTCAGCACCAAACCAAAGCCTTCGCTGACGGCATACTGTGATGACAGGTCATTCAGTGCTCTGACTGTCGGCTCAAGAGATGCAATGCATACCCCTGCTATGGCGCAGCCGCCAAGAATCAGCAATCCTACTGAAAACTCCGGGCGTACCTGACGGACTGTTACCGCCAGCATACACAAAACCACCGCCATACCTGCCAGCGTCAACGCATTCACAGTCCGAACACCGATTTTACGGTGTCAAAAAGGGCGCTTATCTCCTGCACTATGATTGTCAGTACAACCACTATCCCCGCAATAGTAGTCATCGTAGCCTGTTCCTCTCTGCCTGCCCTTATCAGCACCTGATTGAGCACCGCAACAATTATTCCCACTGCCGCTATTTTAAAGATAAGATCAATATCCATAAGTAACTTCCTTTTATATTATAAATATCACCAGAGCAAGTCCTGCCAGCACGGAGCATGAAAACATCATTTTTCCTTTTGATGAAAGGTCCTCCCGTGCTCTTTCTGCATCTGCTGACAGTTTTTCTTCAATCACCGTCAGCAGTTCTTTTTCGCCCTCTACATCCGTACTTCCAAGAGACTGAAGCATCATTACCGTTTCTGTTTCTTCACCTGTAAGACCTTCGTCAGATGACCATTTTTTCGCAGCCTGCTTCCACGCCATACTGTACCCTTGCTGCATATTTTCTGTAACGGCTCTGAAAAGAGATGCGCACTCTCCGCATACTGAATGTTTTTCCATCAGCAGGGTTATGGGTGGTGCTCTGAATGATATTTCACTTTTCAGCTTTATGCATATCTGCCTAAGCTCCTCAAGAGCCTCGCATCTGCGCTTTATGTCAAGCCGAAACCCATAGCCTGTCACTGCTGAAACCAGCATTATCAAAATGCAAACTGCGATTTTCATTTCTTATGTCCTCCGTTTTAATAATTTTTTCTATTCCGAAGGGCTTATCCTCAAGAATTACTGCATATTTGAATGCCCCTGTCTCTATCAGCATTCTTACCGCAGGTCTTGAAAGCATTTCATATTCGCTGCAAGCGTGTACACTGGCTATTACACATACGCCTGCATTGAGTCCTTCTAATATTGCCTTTGATTCTTCAGCATTACCCACCTCATCGCAGATGATTATTTCCGGTGACATGCTGCGAAGGGCATGAATTATTCCTTCGCCCCTTGGAAAGCCGCTGAGAATATCGCAGCAGCTCATACATTCGTACTGAGGCACTCCGTTATGTACCGCAGCAAGCTCTCCTCTTGAATCAAGAACCGACACTGCATAGCGTCTGCCTGTAAAGCCCGTTGACAAATATGCCGCCATGTCTCTGAGCAGAGTAGTCTTTCCGCTCATAGGCGCTCCTGCGATAAGTATTCCGCAGGGGGATTTATAGTCTGTCAGCTCAAACAGTTTTGCGGCACAGCCCCTGCAGTCACGGGCTACGCGAAGGTTTATTGATGTGATTTCACGAAGCATCGTAACCTTCCCCTCTGATACAACCGCAGTTCCGCAGACCCCTGCCCTATGTCCTCCCTGAACTGTAACAAAACCCTGTGCAATATCGCGCTGGTGTGAATAAACGGAATAACCGCAGATGCTCTCAAAGGCTTCACCCAGAAGTGTTTTTGAAACAGCAGGAAGGTTTTCAAGAGTCTGAAGCTCTCCCGATACGCGAAGGCAGATTTTGCTCTCTGTTCGCAGACGGATTTCCTGGGTGTCAGCCTTTGTTTGTCCGTCAATCGCTGAGAGCATTGCGTAAAGCTTTGTTCCAAGCGCTCGTGACGCCTGCTCAAAGGGAAATACATCCATACTGATTCACTCCTTGGGTAATTTATATGGACGGGCAGTATGGGATATGACTATAAAAAGAAAAAGACCTACGGCAAGCCGTGGGTCTTTTTGTGTGTTGTCAGTTGAGAGCTCTGCCCTCAAGCTCCTGTTCAAGAAAGGTTGTTCCTTAAGAATCCTCTCATCAGAACAGGGACATCTGATCGGATTCGGGCAGCCCTGTCAGTGCGCCTGCCGCATCAAGAGCGGCAATAACTGCCTTTGTAACGCCTGAGCGCTTCTGCATTTCCTCGCGGGTCGAGAACATGGCTTCGTCTCTTGCTGCCGCAAGCTGCTTTGCTGCGTTTTCTCCAACGCCTTCAAGCACAGAGAAGGGAAGTCTGATTCCATCCTCTTCAACAAGGAATTTATAGGATGAACTCTTCTCAAGGTCTACAGGCAGGAACTTTACTCCTCGTGCAAGGGCTTCGTTTATTATCTGAAGCACAGCATAAGTCTTTGTTTCCTTATCGCTTGCTGCCTTGCCCTTTGCAGTTATTTCCTTCATCTTGTTCTTCACTTCCGCTCTGCCTGCAACAGTGGATGCTGCATCGAAATCGTCGGGGCGTGCGGTGAAATAGGCTGCATAATAGGCTTCCTTCATGTGAACCTTATACCAGCCAAGCCTCAGTGTGGCTATCATATAGGCAGCCGCGTGAGCCTTGGGGAACATGTACTTTATCTTGAAACAGGAGTCAATGTACCAGTCGGGAACATTGTTGTCCTTCATTATCTGTACCATTTCATCCGTCAGCAACTTCTTGGCATTTCCCTTTCGGACTATCTCCATGATTTTGAAGGCAAGTCCCTTTTCAACGCCTTTCTGGATAAGATAGACCATGATGTTGTCTCGTGTTCCGATAACTTCGGAAATGGTGCATATTCCCTGGTCTATAAGGTCCTTTGCGTTGCCAAGGTAAACGTCAGTACCGTGAGACAGACCGGAAACCTGCAGAAGGTCGGCAAAGGTCTTGGGCTGGGTATCAACAAGCATCTGGCGTACGAATGATGTGCCGACTTCTGGCAGTGAGAATGTACCTGTAAGAGAATCTATATCCTCGGGGGTAACTCCCAGTGCTTCGGTCGAGGTAAACAGGCTCATTACCTCAGGGTCACTCATGGTGACCTCCATGACCGGGATACCTGTGTATTCCTCAAGATAGTGATAAATGGTCGGATTATCGTGTCCGAGTATATCAAGCTTGAGAATGGTATCGTGTATTGAATGGAAGTCGAAGTGGGTTGTAACTATGTCCACATCCACCTTATCAGCAGGGTGTGCAATGGGGCAGAAATCATAGACCTCATATTCCCTGGGAACAACAACCATGCCGCCGGGATGCTGGCTGGTGGTACGCTTTATGCCCGTACAGCCGTTCTTGAGTCGCTCTATTTCTGCTGCAGGAAGGTTAAGTCCGCGTTCTTCAGCATACTTGAGGACATAGCCGTAAGCGGTCTTTTCAGCAACCGTACCGATTGTACCTGCTTTGAAAACGTTCTCTGCGCCGAATATCTCTTCGGTGTATTTATGGGCTCTTGACTGGTATTCGCCAGAGAAATTAAGGTCGATATCAGGCTGCTTGTCTCCGTAGAATCCAAGGAAGGTCTCAAAGGGGATTTCATGGCCGTCGCGTCTGCACTCCTCTCCGCAGACAGGACAGTTCTTCGCAGGCAGGTCAAAGCCCGAACCTACATTTGGGTCTTCTATAAAGAACTGGCTCCACTTACACTTGGGACAGACATAATGGGGTGCAAGGGGGTTAACTTCGGATATACCTGCCATTGTCGCAACAAAGGACGAACCGACAGAACCTCGGGAGCCTACAAGATAGCCGTGAGCCTCGGAATCGGCAACGAGCATCTGAGCGGTCATATACATGACAGAGAAGCCGTTGTTGATAATTGAATTGAGCTCTCTTTCAAGACGCTCGTTAACATATTCGGGAAGAGGATCGCCGTATATTTCCTTTGCTCTGTTGCGGCTGATGGAACGAAGGTTTTCATCAGAGCCTTCGATTCTCGGGGGGTATACTCCGGGAGGAATCGGGCTTACCTCTTCCACCATATCAGCGATTTTGTTGGTATTGGTTACTACTATCTCATACGCCTTGTCCCTGCCGAGATACTCAAACTCTGCCAGCATCTCTTCAGTGGTTCGCAGATAGAGCGGTGCCTGCTGGTCACCATCCTCAAAGCTTGCCATAAGCACCCTTCGGAAAGCTTCGTCCTCGGGGTCAAGGAAGTGTACATCACAGGTGCCTACAACGGGTATTCCCAGCTCATCACCTAGCTTGCATATGGTCCTGTTGTAGTCCTGCAGGGTCTCAATATCAGGCACTTCCCCATTTCGCACCATAAAGATATTATTTCCTATCGGCTGGATTTCGAGATAATCATAGAAGGATGCTATCTCCACAAGCCGCTCATGGCTCGCGCCCAGTGCTACAGCCTTATAAAGCTCGCCCGCCTCGCAGGCAGAGCCTATGATAAGTCCCTCGCGGTGTTTTTCTATCATACTGCGCCTTGTTCTGGGGCGCTTGTAGAAATCGTGGAGGTTTGCCTGTGAAATAAGCTTATAAAGATTCTTAAGTCCCACCTTGTTCTTTACAAGAATTATCTGGTGGTATGATTCGAAATTCTTTATCGGGCTGTTTGTAATCGCTGTGTTAAGCTGTGAGACCTCAGTGACATTATAATCATCACGCATTCTGCGAAGCTCTTCAATCAGTATGTTCGCCAGTGCCACGGCATCATCCACTGCTCTGTGGTGCTGGAAGGAAGGCAGCTTAAGGAATGCTGTCACTGTATCAAGCTTATGATTCTTGATATCAGGGAACATTGCACGGCTGAGTGCAAGGGTATCAAGGCTTGTGAAATCACACTCATAGCCGCATCTTTTGCAGGCTGCTGCAAGGAAGCTCATATCAAAATTTGCATTATGAGCGGATAATATCTTTGTATCTCCGCAGAATTCAAGGAAGCTTTTCACTGCTTCCGCTTCTTTCGGAGCGTTTGCCACCATTTCGTCGGTAATGCCTGTAATATCGGTGATTTTTGAAGGTATATGCTGTTCGGGATTTACAAATGTTCCGAACTTATCAACTACTTCAAGCCTGCGAAGTCTGACAGCACCTATTTCTGTTATGCGGCAATTCTTTGCATTGAGTCCCGTCGTTTCAAGGTCGAATGCGATAATATCGCCCTCTATCGGGGCGTTTGCCTTACCTGTTACAACTTTAAGGCTGTCGTCTACAAAATAATCCTCTACACCATAGATTATCTTTATGGGTGTGCCTGCCTTCTTAAGCTTGTTTGCAGTGTTCATTGCTTCGGGGAATGCCTGTGCAACACCGTGGTCGGTAATTGCAATTGCAGGATGTCCCCATTTTGCAGCTCTTTCAATGAGCTTTGATGCAGGAGTAACAGCATCCAACGCAGACATATTTGTATGCATATGCAATTCCACTCGTTTTTCTTCGCTATCATCCGAGCGCAGCTTTTCCTTTGCTATTGCTATGCAGCTTGCCATCAGACAGTAGCTTCTGTCGTAGCTGTCGTATGCATATTCTCCCTGTACTATTACAACACTGCCGTCTCCCAAACCTTCTGATTTTTCAACGTCCTTTTCCTTCATGAAAAGCTTGACAGTATTGGACGATGTAAGGTCGGTGATATTGAATTTGACTATGTAACTCTTGCCTGATTTTGTAAGCTTTGATTCAAAACCGAACACTCTGCCCCACACTGTTGCTCTGTGCTGCATGGGGTCAAGCTTTGAAAGCTCAATTGCGGGCAGTGCTTCAACCTTTCCGTAGATGAGCACAGGGCTGCTGATTTTATCAGGCAGACCGTTGAGTAGATTTTCGACGGGAAGCGGAGCATATCTTGTCTTTCTCTGAGGCATCGGTCTGTCCGCAGGGCGCTGTGCAGGTGCTGCAGGCGTGGGCTTTGATGCTGCGGGCTCGCTTTCCCAGGGAGGTGTAATATCAGCTTTCGCTTCAATCTTCGGTATCTGTGCAGTCTTGTCATATGCAAGATTCAGCACTACAGGCAATCCAAAATATTCAACAACGGCATTCTCAAATTTCTCGTTGAATTTCTTTGCTGCAAGCAGCATCAGACTGTCTGTTTTAAGAACGGCAGATACCACTCTGCTGTTCATGTCGTAATCCCACGAACATTTGTAAAAGGCTCCGTTGACCGTTGACACGGTCTTTTTCAGCTCTCCGATAAGGCTGTCAAGAACCTCCACACCAAAGCACTCGGGGGTAAATTTCGGTTTTATGTTAACCTCTTCAAGGGCATAACATTCCTTTATTACTGCCTCTGCCCTATGAAATTCTTCAAAATCAATAAATCGTTCTGAGCTAACATATACAGTAAGAGACCTGAAGCCGTTTCGGGGCTGGATTTCGCTGATTGTCAGGTCTGCTATCACTTTAACATGCTCGTTCTCCACACATTCAGAAAAAAGTTGTCCGATTGTTTGTTTCATAATTCCCTTTCCTACAATTTTTCGATTTCCTCAAGAAGGGCAGACAGTGCCTGCTCTTCACTGACTTTTCTTATAATTTCACCTTTCTTGAATATTACTGCGCAGCCATCACCTCCTGCCAGTCCTATATCTGCTTCCTTTGCCTCTCCCGGTCCGTTGACAACACAGCCCATTACAGCAACCTTTATGTTCTTCTCAACTCCCCTGAGGGCTTCCTCCACCTTATTTGCAAGACCCACAAGGTCAATTCTTGTTCTGCCGCAGGTGGGACAGGATACAAACTGTACACCCTCCCTGCGAAGACCCAGCGCAGAAAGAATATCCTTTGCGGCATAAATCTCTTCCACAGGATCAGCGGTGAGAGACACTCTTATGGTATCCCCTATTCCCTCGGAAAGCAAAGCGCCTATACCAACAGATGATTTGATGATTCCCATTCTGGTGGTGCCTGCTTCCGTGACGCCCAGATGCAGCGGGTAGCTGCATTTTTCGCTCATAAGGCGATATGCCTCGATGGTTGTCTGAACATCTGAGGACTTTAGAGACACAACTATATTGTGAAAATCATATTTTTCAAGCAGCTGCACATGATAAAGCGCGCTTTCACAGAGAGCTTCGGCTGTGGGAGCGCCATACTTTGCAAGTATGCTCTTTTCCACAGAACCGCTGTTGACACCTATTCTGATAGGTACGTTATTTGCGCTGCATTTGTCAACAACCTGCTTTACCCTGTCCTCTCCGCCGATGTTGCCTGGGTTTATGCGCACCTTATCAACTCCTGCATCAACACATGCAAGAGCAAGTCGGTAATCAAAATGAATGTCGGCAACGACAGGGATGGTCAGTGCATTTTTAAGTGCGGTAATGAGTTTTACAGCTTCCTTGTCGGGTACAGCTGCGCGCACTATCTCGCAACCTGCCTTTTCGAGGGCAACCGCCTGGGCTACGCTGCCTTCTATGTCATAAGAGGGTTTGTTTAACATGGACTGAATAAGTACAGGCAAACCGCTTCCGATTTGCCTGTTGCCGATACTTATTCTGTCAGTGATCTTTCTTGTCATTAAAATCAATCCTTATCCTGAACAGCCAATAAGCCTTACTATATCATTGAATGTGACGAAAATCATGAGAGCGAAGAGCAGCAGGAGACCTACAAAGTGTACGATGGACTCGTATTTTGCAGGAACAGGCTTGCGGATGATCATCTCTACGATTATGAATACCAGTCTTCCGCCGTCAAGTGCAGGGACGGGCAGGAGATTGAAAAGTCCGAGGTTTACGGTGATGAGTGCCATTACTCTGATGATATTGATAAATGCCGATACAAAGTTATCCCATGCTGAGGCTCCTTCAGTCATGGAGCCTTCTGCAACCTGAGTCATTGTGTCAACAATGCCCACAGGACCTGACATATCGGTCATCTTGAAGTCGCCTGTAATGAGTTTGAAGAGACTCATGTAGACAACTCTGCACATTGAAACAGTTTCTTCACCTGTGGAAACAAGGACATTTCCGACGTTTTTCTCTTCGCCAACAATGATGAAATCCTGTATGGGGAGCTCATTTTTTCTCAGGGTTCCGTCGGTGAACTCCACATCCGAGGAACTTACATTAATTGCCTGTGCAAACAGGTCTGTATAAGAGGTCTCCGCAAGAACGGGGCTTACTCTCTGGTTGGTGTTCATCAGAACTTCGATGTCCATTTTCTGACCGTCACGAAGAACGGTAAAGGTCATGTTGCTGCTGTTTGCAAATGCCATACCATAGGAAATATCCGATGAACAGTATACTTTATAACCGTTTACAGCGAGAATTTCGTCTCCCGCCTTAAGGCCGCATTCCTCAGCAGCAGAATATACGCCCTCCTGGAAGCCCCAGACCTCGGTAGTACCGATGAGATTGCTGCCGCCGGGTACATTCACGCCCTGGACGATAAGCATGAAGATAAGTCCGAGGATGATATTGAATATACCGCCTGCTGCAACGATTATGAACTTCTGCCAGGGCTTCTTTCTGCAGAATGCGCGGTCATCATCGCTTTCTTCATCCTCGCCTTCCATTGCGCAGAAGCCGCCAATGGGAAGCAGCCTGAATGTGTACAGGGTTTCCTTGCCCTGCTTCTTGAAAAGCTTGGGGCCCATGCCGATTGCAAATTCGTTGACCTTTACCCCGAACATCTTAGCAGTGATAAAGTGTCCGAATTCGTGAACCAGCACCACCAGCAAAAACAGCAGAATGGAACCTATGATAATCAGTGCGGTAGTCAAGAGTTCATCATCTCCTTATCTTGCGGCATATACATATTCCTTTGCCGCCTTATCGGTTTCAAGTATATCTGAAAGGGTGTATGCTCCTGGTCTGTACAGCGAAAGCGCACCTTCTACAAGCTCGCCGATTCTCAGGAAGCCTATCTCGCCCTTCAGGAAAAGCTCAACTGCCGCCTCGTTTGCTCCGTTTGCTGCTGCGCAGGCAGTGCCTCCGAGAGAGAATGCCTTCTTGCAGGCTGCAAGACAGCTGAAGGTTTCAAGGTCAGGCTCATAGAAGGTCATCTGACCCAGTCTGAACAGGTCAAGCTCCCCTGCAGGTGAGTGATACCGCTCGGGATATGTCAGTGCATACTGGATGGGGATGGTCATATCCGGCAAACCGAGCTGTGCAATAACACTGTTATCCTCAAACTCTACTGCGGAATGGATTATGCTCTCCCTGTGAACCACTACCTCGATTTTATCAAGGGGGACATCAAACAGCCATGCTGCTTCGATAACCTCAAGTCCCTTGTTCATAAGGGTAGCGGAATCGATGGTTATTTTTGATCCCATGCTCCAATTAGGATGCTTCAGCGCTTCCTTTGCAGTCATGCTGCCAAGCTCCTCCCTCTTCTTTCCGAAGAAGGGACCGCCTGATGCGGTGAGCAGAATTTTCTTTATTCCGCCGTTTGTGGGCTTTCCCTGCAGACACTGGAAGATTGCAGAATGTTCGCTGTCAACGGGAAGTATCTCTATTCCGTTTTTCTTTGCTGCGTCCATTACCAGACTGCCGCCTGCCACAAGGGTCTCCTTGTTTGCAAGGGCAAGCTTTTTTCCGCTTTCTATTGCCGCGAGAGTAGGACGAAGTCCTACCATGCCAACTACGGAATTAAGCACCACGTCAGCACTTTCAAGGCTCGCAGCTTCAATCAGTCCATCCATTCCCGAAAGCACCTTTGTGCCTGTGTCGGCAATGGAGATTTTCAGTGCGGCTGCTGCATCTTCATCTACAGCAACAGCAACCTCAGGTCTGAATTTTCTTACCTGCTCTTCAAGCAGTTTTATGTTTCTGTGTGCTGCCACAGCCACAACAGGGATACTCAGCTGCTCTGCCACACGCAGAGCCTGTGTGCCTATTGAGCCTGTTGAGCCGAGCAGGGACAGTCTTTCTCTAGTTTTTTCCATGATTATGCAGCCACCAGTACAGGCAGATATTTTGTGAGAACGCATACACAGGGTGCAACGAACATAAAGCTGTCAAAACGGTCGAGCACTCCGCCGTGACCGGGCATGATGCTGCCGTAGTCCTTTACTCCGTAGGTTCTCTTTACAACCGAGAATGAAAGGTCTCCTATCATGGATATTATGCTGCAAATTGCAGTCAATATAATCAGGTTCAGAACATTAACGGTATAACCCTCAACTATTCCCAGTACGGATACGCAGAGGAATGCAACTGCCCAGGTAAGAGCCACGCATACCAAAACGCCGCCAATTGCGCCTTCAATGGTCTTTTTGGGGCTGATTCGAGGTGAGAGCTTGTGCTTTCCGAAAAGAGTGCCTGCAAAATATGCTCCTGTATCGGTCAGCCATGAGCAGAGCAGACAGAAAACCAGCATTGAAATGCCGTAGGAACCGCATGCGCTGCTGTCGTGTATGTAGTACATATAGATGGCACTGTAGACCGCAAAGGTTATTACCATGGTCATCATTACAGAAAGTGCTATCTGGGAAACAGGAACCTTTTCGTATTTGCCAAGTGCGCACAGGAACATTGTAATCACATACAGAAGTGTTGCCAGAATGATTATTGATTCTTTGTCTGCAAAAATGAAGGTTGCCTCAACTACAACGGTGTAAATAAAGCACGGTATTGATATTACTGCATTTTTCAGTGTTCCAACTGCATTGAGTCCTTCATAGACCGCCAGAAGAGCAATGATGGCAAGCGCAACGCACAGAACCTTTGACTCTACCATAAGGCTTGCTGCAACAATGCCGGCAAGGATCACTATTCCGACTATTGCAGATATTATTCTTACTTTCATTTATACCCCTCCAAAACGTCTTTTTCTCTTTGAGAATATATCTATTGCTCTTTCAAGATCGTCGACCGAAAAATCCGGCCACAGTATCTCATCAAAAAAGACGAATTCAGAATATGCTGACTGCCAGAGCAGGAAATTTGATATCCTGTATTCTCCGCTGGGTCTGATTATCAGGTCAGGATCCGGCTGCGATGAGGTGTACATTCTGTCAGATATCATCTGCTCTGTTATTTCCTCACTGCTGATGCCTTCCTCTGCAAGCTTTCTGACAGCGGTAACTATTTCCGCTCTTCCGCCGTAATTTATGGCAAGATTCAGCACAAGACCTGTTTTATCTGAAGACAGCTCCTCTGCCTCTGCCATAAGCTCCTGGAGTTTCGGGTGAAGCATGCTTCTGTCACCGATGAAGCGTGTTTTAATATTTTCCTCACGGAAATCACGCAGAGATTCCACAAGATAGTCGTAGAGCAGCTTCATAAGCGCGTCCACTTCTTCCTTGGGACGGTTCCAGTTTTCTGTGGAAAAAGCGTATACTGTAAGATATTTTATTCCAATCTCATTACAGTATCTTGTTATTATTCTGAAATTTGATGCACCCTCACGATGCCCTGCCATACGGGGGAGTCCTCGCCTTTGCGCCCACCGACCGTTACCGTCCATAATTATACCGATATGCTCAGGCAGATGACGCTCGGTCTGCTGCACCTTCTTTTTACCCTTGAACAAGCAAATACTCCTCCCTTGTAAAGCTCTTGACCAAACGCAATACCGTGGGCATTTTGCCCACGGTAATCAAACGTTTCGGTCAGATTTCCATGATCTCTGCTTCCTTTGCAGCGGAAAGCTCATCAATCTTCTTGATGTACTTATCAGTAAGATCCTGAGTCTTCTTTTCTGCATTCTTGAGATCATCCTCAGTAATTGCAGATTCCTTCTTCATTGCCTTGAGCTTGTCGATTGCATCGCGGCGGATGGAGCGGATTGCAACCTTGCTGTCCTCGCCCATCTTCTTGATGTCTTTTGCAAGCTCACGGCGGCGCTCCTCAGTCAGAGGAGGGAATGTAAGTCTGATGACTCTGCCGTCATTCTGGGGGTTGATGCCGATATCAGAAGCGTTGATTGCCTTCTCGATGCCGCGAAGTGCGGATGCATCATAAGGCTGGATGCAGAGTACACGAGCCTCTGCTACGCTGATGGATGCAAGCTGATTTACAGGAGTCTCTGCGCCATAATACTCAACAGTGATTTTGTCGAGTACGCTGGGATTTGCTCTGCCTGCACGAACGGTCTTATAATCAGAGATAAGAACGTTGATAGTCTTGTTCATTTTTTCTTCTGTTGTCTTAAAGATAGTTTCCATTATTATGCTCCCTTTCGTATGTATATTATTTATGTTTTTCGTTTATCAGTCAGCGTAAACTACAGTGCCTACACCTTCGCCGCAGATTGCTGCCACGAGATTTTCAGGTCTCTGCATATCAAATACCATGGTAGGCATCTTATTGTCACGGCAGAGTGCTGCAGCTGCGCCGTCCATTACCTTGAGACCTCTTTCGAGAACCTCGCCGTAACCTATGCGGTCATACTTCACTGCATCATCATAAACATGGGGATCCTTGTCGTAAACGCCGTCAACAACGGATGCCTTGAGGATTATCTCTGCGCCGATCTCTGCTGCTCTCAGTGCTGCTGCGGTATCGGTAGAGAAGAAGGGATTTCCTGTTCCGCATCCAAAGATAACCACTCTGTTCTTCTCAAGATGGTTGACTGCCTTGTTTCTGATAAAAGGCTCTGCAACACTGGGCATGGGAAGTGCTGTCTGAACTCTTGTGCAGACGCCCTTCTGCTCCAGTGCATCGGATACTGCAAGTGCATTCATTGCAGTTGCCAGCATACCGATATGGTCAGCCTTGATTCTGTCCATTTCGCCGGAGGAGCGGCCGCGCCAGAAATTGCCGCCGCCTACAACGATTCCGACCTCAACGCCGAGATCAACAACGCACTTGATTGCTGCGCAGATATCAGAAATAGCGCCCTCGTCAAAACCGAATTTTTTATCACCTGCAAGCGCTTCACCGCTGAGCTTCAGCAGAACGCGCTTATATTTTGCCTGCATACAAATCACTCCAAGATTTTATTAAATATATTCTACTAAAAATGTATCCCGATGTAAAGCGGTATTATCTATTTCTTTGTAAATTTTCATACACAAATCATTTTGATTTTTTCGCAGATACAGCGCACCTGCTCATCTGTCAGTTCTTCATGACAGGGCAGAATAAAGGTACATACCGACAGCTCTGAACCAACCGGAACATCCGACGCCTGACAGCCCAGCTCCTTGAATGCATTGTTCCTGCACAGGGGTTTTGAGTATATCATCCTGCAGCCTATTCCCTCTTCCCGGAAAGCCTTCACAATACTCTCAGCACTGTCTTTATCCTCTGCGCAGAGAGGATAAACAGGGTAACTGCCGCGGGCGTCATCACCGCTCTGGCTCTTCACCGATGTTCCTCTGGCTGCTGCCTTCAGCTTTTCCGCGTTTGCTCTTCTGCGCGCTGTCTTTTCGTCAATCTCTTCAAGATGCGAAATCAGCAAGCCTGCTCTTACATCATCAAGCTCCGACCTGCTTCCTCTTCGTACAGCTTCCTCTGCTCCCGTAGCGCTGTCGACGGTTTTTTCTCCTCCGCCGACAATAATTCTCAGGGCTCTTGCCTGCTGGGAATCCTTTACGAATACTACCCCCGCATCACTGCCGACAATATTCTCAAGGCTTACTGCTGCGGCATCCCCCTGAATTCCTGTGTCCGTGCAGAGCACAGGCGAAACTTCTATAAGAAGCAAACCGTATTTTGCGCACACACTGCTGATTTTTCTTGCATCAAAGCGCATACCGAAGGTATTGCTCACGATTACGGCACGGGGGTAAAGCTCATTTTTTGCAAGACACTTTTCCGCTGCACGTTCAAGCTTTTCGCCGCTCATGAGCCATGTATTCCTGTCGCAGTCAACAAACACAGGCTCTGCGCCGCATTCAAGCACTGCATTGACAATATGGGCATCTGCAAAGGACGGCACAAATACCGCTTCGCCTTTGCACACAGACCAGGAATAAAGCAGACTTCTCAGGGCGGATGCGGCACTGTCTGTTGTTACCGCAGCTTCTGCCCCCATCATGTCTTTAAGCATTTGCTCCAGCTCGCGCCGCGCATCGGAGTATGTTTTTTCATTTCCGTTGATTGCAGCTGATGTATAAAGAGGGATTTTCATTCCCTTTCACCTCCTGAACACTTAACATATATTTTATCACAGATTATTTCTTTATACAACAAAAACATCTTGTCTCACAGCTCACATTGTGCTAAAATATTATGGCATTGAAGAGAAAAACGTTTCTCTATACATTACTAACACGGAGGGTTATTATGTCAGGACATAATAAATGGAGTACCATCAAGAGAAAAAAGGAAAAGACCGACGGTCAGCGCGCCAAGGTCTTTACAAAAATAGGACGTGAGATCGCTGTTGCAGTCAAGAACGGCGGTCCCGACCCCGCATCCAACCCCAAGCTCAAGGACTGCATCGCAAAGGCAAAGTCCCTCAACGTCCCCAACGACAACATCGAGAGAGTTATCAAGAAGGCTTCCGGTGACAACGACGGCAAGGAATACGAGGCACTGACCTACGAAGGCTACGGTCCCTGCGGCGTTGCTGTTATTGTTGAGACTCTTACCGATAACAGAAACCGTACTGCAGGCGATCTTCGCCACTATTTTGACAAGTTCGGCGGAAATCTCGGCACCACCGGCTGCGTTTCCTTCATGTTCTCCACCAAGGGCGTTATCGCTATCGAGGCAGAGGATCTTGATGAGGATCAGGTAATGGAGGATGCACTGGAGCTTGGCGCTTCCGATTTCAAAACGGACGAGGATGTTTACATCATCTACACCGAGGAGGATGATTTCTCCGCTGTGCGCGACGGTCTTGAGGCAAAGGGCTATGAGTTTGTCAACGCTGACGTTGAGAAGATTCCCGACACCTATACCACCATCGATGACCCCGAGGCTGTTATCAAGATGCAAAAGCTTCTTGATATGCTCGAGGATAACGATGACGTTCAGGATGTATGGCATTCCTGGGATGCTCCCGACGAGGAATAATATACAGCTTTCAGACAAAAGCGCTGCAGATATCTGCAGCGCTTTTATAAATTAACGTTATCCCATTGCAAGCTTTATAAGCTTTTCTTTGTTCGATATCCTTATTCCTTTTCTGTAAAGCTCCGTAATTTCTTCATCAGAAAAATACTTAAGCATTCTTGTTACGACCTCCCGTGAAGTCCCGATATATCTGGCTATCTGTTCATGGGTCAGAGATATCATATCAGACTCCATCCGTGCCGATTCATTGTGCAGAAATATCGCAAGCCTCTTATCCATATTCATAAAAAGCATCTGCTGCATTGCCCACATCGTATCCGAAAAGCGGCTGACGGTAAGCTCCAGAGTAAATATTTTAATGTGGGGATTATGCTCTGCCGCCGCAGAATATGCCTGACCGCCTATCACATAGCATTCACTTTCTTCTTCCGCATCAACGTGTACATCAAAGGTAATTGATCTCAGCACACCTGACGCCGAAAGCATACACAGGTCTCCTGCATGAAGGCGGTAAAGGGTTATTTCCTTCCCCTCATCAGACAGAATATACACCCTCAGGCTTCCGCTGCGAATGAGTATTACTCCCGAGCACTCAGTGCCGTTATGTATATTTGTCCCCTTATGATATATCACAGTTCGTGAGTTGCGGTAGAGATGGTCTTTATCCTCCTCTGTAATTTCCTCCCAGAAGGGAAACATTTCCCGATACACCGACTCAAATGTATTTATTGCCATTCCGCACACTCCTTTCTTCAATGAATAATCATCTGCAAACGCTGTTTTTACCATAAAAATATCATCGTTTTCTGCCTTGTGTCAACATCTTTTCCGTCTCATCGGCATTCAATTCACAGAATATTTTTAAGTTAAACGTTTATCTGTGATTTCGGTCACAGAAAGTCTCCTTTACATTGTTCTATATTTTTAAAAAGCCGCATATTCATAGAAGGCTATGGCGGCTTTACAAATAATCAAAGGAGGCATATTTATGGCAGAATTGAGAGCATTTCCGTTTTTGCTACTTGACAACAGCAGCATGATGTCCGTACTAAACGAGGGGCAATTCAAATGCACCAACATTCCCTTTGAGGAAGCCAAGCATCTTCTGGAAATATTCGATGACGATGATTATGTGAAGTGCTTCAGCAACCCCGATATCGAGTCTGTAATTTTTAACCATCTGGGCGTCGCAAAGCGTGAGTTCACTTACAAAAAAGTCAGAAATATGCGTCCCGGACAGCACGCTCTGGTTTTCAAGCTGTACACCACCCCTTCTGAGACCCAGCCTATAATACAGGCTGATGACGGCGTTGAGGCTAAGAAAATTCAGAACGTCTACGCCTACTGTCAGTATCTTATCAGAGTTGAGTAAACTTCATACAGCTAATTTTAAAGCTCCCCATGATGCGGTCATTCTGCATCATGGGGAGCTTTGGGATTATTTATTCGGATTTTATCCTACACAATTTCTTTTATTCATCATCATTATCAATTACAATCTCGCCGTGCTTTTCTTCAAATTTTGCAACGTGGCGTTTTATATACTGCTCGATTTCCTTGTTTGCAGAACGTCCCTCATACTCTGTAATATAACGAAATTTTTTGAAAAGTGTCCTGTCTATTCTCAAGGTATACCTTAAAATCTTATCCTCCATAACTGCACCTCATTTTCACTTCTTATACACTATTTTGACTAAATTTTAGTGAAATTATTGCATCACGACAAAATAGTGGTAATATGACATCATAATGACGCATATAGTAATGATAACAATTAAGCCTCGAACAGTGATAATTCACCGTCCGAGGCTTTGCTATTCAGCAATTACATTCTGAAGCGCTTTTTCAGGCTGTTCTTAAGCCCTTTCTTTTTCTGTATTATAATGTACAGAAGCGACATCAGCGCACAGGGCACAAGAGCGATAAGCGACCATGAAAGCTCTATCGTCTTGCTGATATAGTAATCGGTCACTATCTCAACTGCCACAACCATGGCTCCTATTGTTATAAAACACACCGCTGCAGCATAGAGCTTGGCAACATTGTGCTTGATTACAACGGTATTTATACTCAGAACACCCATGAAGCACAGCACTATAGGTACTGCAAGTCCGAGGAACCAGTTACCCTTGACCTGCCAGCACATTACGAACAAAAACAATAGTATTCCAACTGTATAAATGATAAACAGCGCGATATAATTTATCTTTCGCATCAGCAGCGCAGGCACTATAAACAACCATACCATAAGCAATGCGGCGGTTACTATAAGCGACCAGCCCAATTCTTTCTGTATACCGTAGTTACACAGCAGACATATTGATGTTGGAATCGCAAGAATTATGGTTATTACTCCTGCCCACCAGCGATGCTCGGAAATCGTATCGATCAGCTTCTGTTCCTGAGGAAATACCGATTCGGCAGGTTCTCCTGAAATTATATTTGGGTTTATAACAACAGTATCGCACAGCGGACATTTTTTCTCGCTTTCATGAAGCTCAACTCCGCAATTAACGCAGTAAGACATATTATCCTCCTTATCTGTGATTGCTTTCGATTTTTACGTGAATGCCCATTTTCACAAGCTCACGGAAGAACTCTCTCTGACAGTCAAGCTCCTTCAGTGCGGTTGCAAATGTAATGTTCAGCATTCCGTTATAGCCTGCAATTCCCATTGCAAAGCCTATTCCGTGAGGTGCTGCGAGCATGAAGTCAACAGTGTTTACATGCTTCTGCATCTCTTCGGGAAGCTTTATTGCTCCGAGATTTGACATATCGGTGGAGAAACGTGTTTCTCCCACCGAGCTGTACATCATCGAAAGAACCATATTCTTAAGCGGCAGAGGTATTGCTCTTACCAGCGGATTCAGCTCGTCGCCGAGATTGCTGCTCATTACGGCATTGAGATATTTTTCCTTGAGATTCATCTTCATAAAATGATGAACATCACTGACTATCTCCTCAAAGGTGTAATCGCCGTATCTCGGTTCTATTCCGGGATTTATGAAAAGCGAAAAATTCCTCAGGGATTTGCTGGGATAAAAGCTGCGCAGATTTATGGGAACACTTACCTTAACCGGAAGCTCCCTGCGCGGATTTTCGCTTTTCTGTCGCCTGTACATAACGTTTATTATTACAGAGGCGATAAACTCCGTTATCGTTGCTCCGTATTCCTTGGCCTTTGCAGACACTTCCGCTATCGGCATACGACCTGTGATTATAGTCGCACTACCGGGTTTCTGGCGGGTTCCCTTTACCCAATACGCACGGCTTTCCTTTCTCGCCTGCTTGGCTTGAAAACGGGTATATTTACGGAAACTGTCTTCCATTTCCTCCGGTTGAGGCTCTTGTCTTACATCAAGAATTTCTTCAGCATCATAAGGCACTTTTACGCCGGTTTGACGAAGGTATTCTGCCACCAGAGTCTTTAGGAACATCATTCCGCCTGTTCCATCTGCAATTACGTGCATAACCTCAAGAGCAATCCTGTTTTTATAGGGTATTACTCTGAAATGATACCCGTTATTATCGTGCTTCGTAATAACCCTCATGGGGTTTCTGACTTCCTCACAAAGCACAGGCTCCTTGTCATTTTCCTCCAAATAATGCCAGAACATTCCTTTTTTCAGAACCAATGTAAAGTTCCGAAAACGCGGCAGGCATATCTTCAGAGCCTCGAGGAGCTTATCCGGATCCACCGGCTCGTTGAGCGTAGCAGAGACACGGAAATTCGGCGACCACTTCGCACTGATTATTGCCGGATAAATATTTGCGGCATTGTCAAGCTTGAACCACTCGCGTTCTTTTTCGGGTGCCTTTTTCTTGCTCATATATTCAATCCCTTCGAGTTGTTTTTCAGTCACCGAAGCATACTCCCATATCCTTTGCAGTGCGAACCATATCGCCGTCTGCCGGCACGAGCTTCTTCAGTCCTGCGATCTCGGAAAGGGCATTGTGTGAAACCTCGCCGTTGATCATTGCTACGGTATTGCCGTAGTCTTCTTCTTTTATGAGACGTGCTGCATATGCACCAAACTGTGTTGCCAGAACTCTGTCATACGGAGACGGAGAACCTCCGCGCTGATAATGTCCGGGAACTACAACACGGGTCTCAAGTCCTGTACCTTCCTGAATCTCACCGGCAATGCGGTAACTCACAGAAGCAAACTTCTGCTCTGCTCGGAATGCCTCACGTTCCTTTTTCTTCATTGCAGCTTCCTGTGCACTCATTGCACCCTCTGCAACACAGATTATGGCAAAATTGCGTTTCTGATTCTGACGGTTTTCAACTGTATCTATTACTTTTTTAATGTCATAAGGAATTTCCGGAAGAAGAATAACATCTGCTCCACCTGCCACACCTGCATAAAGGGTGAGCCAGCCTGCCTTATTTCCCATAAGCTCTATAACCATTGCTCTGCCATGGCTGTTTGCAGTGGTATGAATGCGGTCAACAACATCTGTGGCAATATCCACAGCGCTGTGAAAGCCAAAGGTTACATCGGTTCCGTAAAGGTCATTGTCTATAGTCTTGGGCAAACCGATAACATTAAGGCCTTCTTCCGAAAGAAGATTAGCGGTCTTGTGGGTTCCGTTGCCGCCAAGAGTTACAAGGCAGTCAAGACCCATTTTCTTGTAATTCTTCTTCATTGCCGCAACTTTATCCACATTATCTTCCTCAATAATGCGCATGTTTCTGTAGGGGGTACGCTGTGTTCCGAGTATAGTACCTCCAAGGGTAAGTATACCATTGAAATCATCATACTTCATGGTCTTGTAATCGCCTTCGATAAGACCTTTGTATCCGTCATTTATTCCGATAAATTCAACATCGAACAGATTGTATGATGCTCGCACAACGCCTCTGATGGCCGCATTGAGTCCCGGGCAGTCGCCGCCGCTGGTCAGTATACCGATACGTCTTTTAGCCATTTTTCTGTCCTCCCGATTATTTTTTCTGCTCCCATGTAAGTGTATATTCGTATATGCACTTTGATGATGGTGTCGGGTAATTTGCCTCTTTCACAAAGATGCATTCTTCGCCTGATGCTACATACATATTGGCCATTGCAATACCTACATCAATGCCCCTTGTACTGTCAAGGAACGGAAGAAGTGCTATCTTTCTGTAAATATAAATATTTGAACCCTGTGTTCTGTAACGGACAGGCTGCGCATTCAACGCGGAAGGCGCAAGTCTGCCTGCCTCCAGCAGGTCGAGAAGATTTGTGGAAATCTTGCCGAATACCAGTTCATGCAGATGCTTTCTCTTTGCTTCCTCTGCGCTTCTTCTGGGCGGCGAATTATCAGAACGGCCAAAGCATACGCAGACAACATACGGAAGCTGTCCAGCTTCATCCTCATATTTCTGCTTATAGCTTCCGCACCAGCAGCTTCCAATGCCAAGCTCGGTCATATACAGTACGATCTGCTGTCCGATGTATCCGGCATTCTCAAGATAGCCCTCCTTCTTTGCCGAGCGGATAACAAGATAATGACTTGCTCTCGGACCAATAAAGCTGGAAAAGGCTGCTTCGAAATCTTCACTGTCGATGATTTCAATTGTTGTTCTTATATCATCGTGAAGAGGCTTTACCTGAGTTATAAATTCCAGAATATTATCAATGATAGATTCTGCTATAGGCTCACCTGTGTATCTTCTGACTGCTCTTCTTGATATGATGGCTTCCTTACGTGTCATTATTAAAACACCGTACCTTTCACAGTAAATGAGAAAATTCCCGTAAACAGGATTTTTTCATCAGCTTGTCTTTTCATTTTACTACACAATGTCAAATAAATCCAGTCTTTTTTATAATTATACTTTATTTGTGATTTTCTGTCTCCACACCAATGTTGACACATCTTTTTTATCATGATATAATATTTGGGTAAATTATCTGTATTAAACGGAGGTTCCGATATGAATAATCACGCTTACCGCAAAGATGTCTCTCCCGCCAACAACATCTCTGTTCTTTCATTCTTTTTTGCAATATTGGCTGTAGTATTTTGTTTCATGCCCCTTATCAGCTTCATCCTTATTGCAGTAAGTGTTTTTCTTGGTCTGAAAGCTTACCGTGAAGGTAACCGCGGCGGCGCAGTAGCCGGTATAGCTATTTCTATCGTTGCTTTCCTTATTGCTGTTATCATCTGGTCTGCAACCGGTTCCATTATGTGCGGTGTAGGCGGAAAAACCGTCGAAAATAATGATTTTGGCTACGACACGGATACCAATTACGAGGAACTCAGCTATTCCGATTTTTCCGGCAGTGATCTTTCTTATTCCGACATGTTCTCCGATGCAGATATTTACCTTGATGCTGAATAATCTCAACATTTTTAATCTATCTGTCGGGTGAATATTATGTTTGACTGGATTTCTTCTTTTTTCAGCAATGCTTTTGACTGGCTGACAGGTAATTTTGTCGGTCAGATAATTTCCACCGCGGCTGTTGCTATGGTTCCTGTAATTGAGCTTCGCGGCGCAATCCCTATCGGAACTGCCATGGGACTCAATTATTGGGTGGCTTTTATCGCCGCTGTTATTGGAAACATGATCCCCGTTCCTTTTATTATGCTCTTTATTCGGCAGATTTTTGCATGGATGAGAAAATCAAAGACCTTTGGCAAGCTTGTGGACAAGCTTGAAACCCGCGCTCACAGTAAAGGCGAAGTAGTTAAGAAATATGAGCTGCTGGGACTGTTTATCCTCGTTGCCATTCCGCTTCCCGGTACCGGTGCATGGACAGGCTCTCTGGTTGCCGCTCTTCTTGACATGCAGATGAAGAAAGCCATACCTGCCATTACGCTTGGCGTTATTGCAGCAGGTATACTTACAACTATCATCACCCAGACTTTCGTTTTTGTCAGCTGCGGTTGATCATTGTACTAAAACCCGGCTTGGGAACAAGCCGGGTTAATATTTTTCAAACCATTTTCTGTCTCTTGGGGTTTTATTTGCAGGGAGGTGTTTACATGCGCATGAGATTGCTCTCTGTTTACTGCGTTTCTCATTTTCTGGTGGATTTCTGCTGCGCCTTCTTTATGTTTACTCTGCTGCGCCAGAAATACGATTGGATAACCGCAATACTTATTTACAATTTTTGCGCATTCGCCTTACAGATGCCTTTGGGCATTGCTGCCGATAAGCTCAGCAAAAATGCATTATTCTCGGCTCTTGGATGTCTGCTCGTTGCCATATCTCCCTTTATGCACGGCACACTTATAACAGCTTCTGTCATGGGTATAGGCAACGCACTGTTTCACGTAGGCGGCGGAGTCGATGTTCTTAATATGAGCGAGCATAAATGTGCTCCTCTTGGTTTATTTGTCTCTCCCGGTGCTTTGGGACTCTGTCTCGGCTCAATGTTCGCAGGAGATCTCCCTTTAATTATCCCCATCGCCCTTCTTGTTTTATCTTCTGCTCTCATTATACTTGTTTCACGCTTTGAGCACGAACTTCCCGAAAACAGACCACTTCAGTTTCCTGCTATGTCAGGCACTGCTATTCTTAGTGTTATATGCCTTTTTGTTGTAGTTTGCTTGCGTTCCTATGCCGGCATGAGCTTCTCATTTGAATGGAAATCGGCAATTCCTGCTTTTATTACTGTTGTCTGCATCGCTCTTGGAAAAGCTCTCGGCGGTTATGCTGCTGATAAAGCCGGTTCACGCATTGCCAGCATAATATCTCTCAGTCTTTGTGCCGCGCTGTTTCTCTTTTCCCATATTCCCATCTGCGGTCTTGCTGCACTTCTGCTGTTCAATATGACAATGCCCATTACTCTATGGGAAACCTCAAAACTGTTCCCCGATGCAAAGGGTTTTTCATTCGGACTTCTTACCTTCGCTCTTTTTGCAGGCTTTTTGCCTGTTTATTTCGGAGCACCTGCTCTGACTGCATTTCCCTCTGCTGCAATCACCGCGCTCTCTCTTATTCTCCTTCTCGCAGGCATAAGGAGGAAAAAAGACAATGTCCTTTGAATACATTTTATCTTCATTGGCTATATCACTTTTTCTCACATTGATTCTTGAGCTCACCTTCTCTCTTTTTTTCAAGCTCAAGAGTAAAGCTCTGCTTCTTACCGTCCTTGTAAATATTCTTACAAACCCTGCTGTTGTAATTCTTTTCCTGCTGTTATGCAGATATTATTCACTCTCGGAATTTGCTGTAATAGCTGTCCTTGAGATTATTGCCGTGATTATCGAAGGCATGATTTACAAGACAGGGTGTGCGGAAATCAAAAGACCTTTTCTTTTTTCTCTGGGTGCAAATACTTTTTCATACATATGCGGTGCTGTTATCAGCTCGCTGATATAAAACGAAAGGAGTAATTTCCATGAAAAAACTTGTATCTTCCCTCCTCATTGCTATCCTCGCTCTCACATTCGCTTTGTCCGTTTCCGCAGATGTTATCTTTGAGCCTGAGGACAACTTTTATACCAATCACTCCGATGAATGCAAACTTATGGAGCGTTCATTTGTTGCTACGGAAACAGTTTATTCAGTAAACGAGCCCAACAGCAGTGTTATTTACGGAAAAGTAAACAGCGGTGACGAAATCTATATATCTCATACTTATGAGGACAACAACGGCATTGTATGGGGACTGATTTCATTCTCCGATGTTTCAGGCTGGATCCCTATGGGGTATCTCGAGGTTATTTATGATAACACTTCCTTTGCAGAAGATTACGGTAATGAGTTTAACGCCGAAACTGATAACCTGAAAATTTCCGCACAAGATATAAGCAAACTTGTTTTCTGGAACTATCCCGGTTCGGAAGATTGTTGGGAGATGGAACTCTGGAACGACAGTTATCGTGATATTAGCTTCTCCCATTCATACACTGATCCTGATGGCACCGTATGGGGTTATGTGGGATATTTCTATGGTGCAAAAGGCTGGCTGCGCGTTGACGCTCCGGAGACCACCGATCCCGGTTTTGTTCTTAAAAAAGAGAATGAAGCTCTCTTCCCCGGATCTGTTCTCAACGAAACGAATTCCGTTGAGAATGGCGGTCTTCCCCCTATCATGATTGCAATCATTCTCGTTAGTGCGGTCTGTGTGGTTACCGCTGCACTTATTTTTGTTCTTACTCGTAAAAAGCACACTAGCAAAAAATCTGCTTTATAAGTTTATCCCCCATCTTATCGACCTTTTCAAAGTCCATTGCATCAATGTAGTATTCCTCAAGCTCATCGTGCAGTTTTTTTGCATCTCTCATGTGCGATGATGCCTGTTCAAGCATGAGCTTTTCATTCTTTTCGTTTTCTGCGAGCACTTTCCTCTCTTCCGGGGAAAGTGCTCTTTTCATAAACCTTGATGCATGAATAGTTCTTCCCGTATCAACTGCATGGACTCTGTTGGCAGCTGAATATGCTGTACCTACCTCAGGTATAATGATATGCTCTGTCATATCGGGAGCCTGCGAGCAGCAGCACACAACAACACCAAAGCCATCCTTCGAAAGAAGCTCTCTGAGACACTCCATCAGAATACTGCTGCATCTTGACCATCGATCATCAACAGGCACACAGGTTTCGCATTGATTGTGTATTGTGTTTTCAAACACTGCAACGCCGTCCTTTGTAACCGCCGACAAAAGTCGATAAGAAACATACCCGCCTGTTCCTTTTTTGGGGAAATTTTCACGCAGCCGTGCTGCCCCTCGCTTGATCTTGCCAATATCAATAAGCGAATCTGTTTTTACAAAGGATGCTGTCCGAAATGCTCCCGCCGCTTTCAGACATCTTTGTGCCTGTTTATGGCATTCGGAACAAGCATCGGTGAGATTTAGAATTCTGTCACTATGAGAAATAAGCTTACTTTTGTCCCAGCATTCGCCCAGATCAAGAAGAGATTCGCATACTCCCGGATACCCTGCATTTACTGTATGCGGGGCAGTACCGTCCATTATTATGAATTTCCGCTCGGGAATAATCACGGCATCAAGAGAGTTCGGATCGGATGAGCAAAAAGCACGTTCACATTTTTCGTCTTTTTTTGCCGCAGCATTTGCTATCTTTTTCATCAGAGAGGATTTACCTGTACCGGGACCTCCCTTTATTATGCAGGCAGTCCAGCCGTCATATGGATTGTATGCTTTTTCAAACAGTGAAAAAAATCCATCGGGACTGCTTGCGCCCAAGAAATAATCGTTGAATTTATATTGGTTCATATAAAAAGCCTCCTTTTCCATAACAGTTTATGTAAAAATGGAACCGAATGTGTACTGTCCGGCATTAAAAAAGCAGGAAATGCTTACCCCTAAAATTCAAAAGTCCTCGGCAGAAAATCTG
>JAZUPA010000038.1:0-14863 GCA_045604945.1 Acutalibacteraceae bacterium | reverse complement strand
TTTGTCGCGTTATTTAATAATGTCGCAGCCTCATCAGTATGATGGGTGTCTCTTTAAATATTTATTTAATGATATCGGCACCCATCATAGCCTTCAGAGCATCGGGAACGGTGACGGAGCCGTCAGCGTTCTGATAGTTCTCAAGGATAGCAGCGGTGGTTCTGCCGATTGCAACACCGGAGCCGTTGAGGGTGTGGATAAGCTGTGCCTTGCTCTTCTGGTCAGCCTTGAAGCGGATCTGAGCGCGGCGAGCCTGATAGTCTACAAAGTTAGAGCAGGAGCTGATCTCAACATATCTGCCGTAGGAGGGCATCCAGACTTCGATATCGTAAGTCTTAGCGGAGCAGAAACCGAGGTCGCCGGAAGAGAGACAAACTACACGATAGGGGAGACCCAGACCCTGAAGTACACGCTCAGCGTCGCGGGTGAGGCTCTCAAGCTCGTCCCAGCTGTCCTCAGGACGGCAGAACTTAACAAGCTCAACCTTGTTGAACTGATGCTGACGGATAAGTCCACGGGTATCGCGACCTGCAGAACCTGCCTCTGCACGGAAGCAAGCGGAGTATGCGCAGTACTTCTTGGGAAGATCCTCAGCTGCGAAGATCTCTTCTCTGTGATAGTTGGTCACAGGAACTTCAGCAGTAGGAATAAGGTAAGAATCGTTATTCTCAACATGGAATGCGCCCTCGTTCTGGACGAACTTGGGGTACTGACCTGTGCCTTCCATAGCTTTCTGGTTTACCATAAAGGGAGGGAACATTTCGGTGTAGCCGTTCTCGGTGTGGGTGTTGAGGTAGTAGTTGATGATGGAACGCTCGAGTCTCGCACCGAGACCTTTGTAGAAGGTAAATCTTGCACCGGAGACCTTTGCAGCAGCCTCGGGATCGAGGATGTCAAGGTCAGCGCCGATGTCCCAGTGAGCCTTGGGCTCGAAGTCAAACTGCTTGGGCTCACCCCAGCGGCGGACTTCTACGTTGTCGGTGTCGTCTGCGCCTGTGGGAACGCTCTCGTCGGGGAGGTTGGGGATGGCAAGGAGAAGCTCGCGCTGCTCGTTATCCAGCTTGCCGATCTCGTCGTTGCCTTCCTTGATCTTGTCGGAAAGCTCCTTCATCTCTGCCATGATAGCAGTGGTGTCCTCGCCTGCCTTCTTCATCTGGGGAATCTTCTTGGAAACAGCATTCTGCTGTGCCTTCATTCCCTCGACCTCGGTCATAAGTGCGCGGCGCTTCTTGTCAATCTCAAGAACGGTATCGATTGCCTCGGTGTAATCGCCGCTTCTGCGGTTAAGTGCGTCCTTTACCTTCTGTGCATCGTTGCGGATAAGGTTGATGTCTAACATTATTATTACCCCTTTTTATTGATTATTTATGTTTCATATTGAAATCTTGCCTTTTTCGGCAGGATTATTGGTTACTTGCCTGTATTTTAACCTACTGATTGTAATTTCGATTACTTATATTACTTTTAGCAATATTTTTGTTTTCAACTGTCAGTTATATTCATATGTCAGATTACTATTTGTTGCCTGCAAGTCTCATCGCCATGTCCGCAAGCTCCTCATAGGAGTTGTATTCAATGGTGAGAGTACCCTTTTCCTTACCTGTCTCGGTGATGGTGATACCCCTGCAAAGCTCGGTGCGCATAGCCAGCTCAAGCTCCTCAATATACTTCGCACGGCTGGTCATCTGCCTGGGTTTTGTTTCTTTTTTCTCCTCCTGAGCTTCCTCAGCCTTGCGTTCCTTCTCCTTGCGGACAAGCCTTTCAACGTCGCGCACATTCAGTCCGCGGGCGGTGATGAGGGAAGCGATACGGGTTATTTCCTCAGCATCGGAAAGTCCCAGAAGCGGTCTTGCGTGGCCTGTTGTAATCTCTCCGTCACCCAGCATCTGCTGCACAGCCTCGGGCAGGTCGAGAAGTCTTACGGAGTTTGCGATGGTCGAGCGAGCCTTGCCGACTCTCCGTGAGACCTCCTCCTGGGTCATACTGTATTCGCTCATCAGACGGGAATATCCGAGGGCTTCTTCGATGGGTGAAAGGTCCTCACGCTGGAGATTTTCAACCAGTGCGACCTCGTCGGTCTCGCGGTCATCCATCTCGCGGATGATTACGGGAACTTCCTTTAAGCCTGCCATCTGAGCAGCCCTGAAACGGCGCTCGCCTGCGACTATCTGATATCCGCCGCCGGGTATGGGGCGGACTAGAATGGGCTGAATAACGCCCAGCTGGGTTATGGAATCTGCAAGCTCGGAAAGAGCTGCCTGGTCAAATTCACGTCTCGGCTGCAGCTTGTTTCGCTCCAGCTGAGACAGCGGCAGGGTTGTTATATTGCTGTCGGAGGTGTTGTCGTGAATCAACGCTCCTATGCCGTCGCCCAATCCGCGTTCTCTCGCCATTTTCATCTTCCTTCCTGTTGATTTCTATATATATCAGTGTCTGTTGTTGCGCTTGATTACCTCTTTTGCAAGGTCATCGTAAGCCTGCGCGCCCTTGCTGCGCTTGTCAAAGTAGGCAATGGGCTTGCCGTAGCTGGGAGCCTCGGCAAGTCTGACCGACCTCGGCACTACGGTTTTGAAAACCTGCTTGGGGAAATATTTCTTCACTTCCTCCACAACATCGTTTGTAAGATTCAGTCTTCCGTCATACATTGTGAGGAGTATTCCCTCAACTTCGAGATTCGGATTGAAACCTCTTTTGACCTTAGATATGATGTTTGTCAGCTGTGCCAGACCCTCAAGGGAATAGAACTCAGGCTGCAGGGGAATGAGTATCGAGTCGGCAGCGCAGAGAGCATTTATGTCAACCAATCCCATGGAGGGCGGACAGTCAACAATCACATAGTCATACTCCGCGCGAACAGGGGCAAGAGCGTTTCTCAGAAACATTTCTCTGTTCTCCAGATCTATAAGCTCTATCTCTGCACCGCTGAGGTCAAGGCTTGCAGGAATGACCCAGAGGTTATCCCATTCGGTCTTGATAACTGCATCGGTTGCAGGAATCTTTCCTATAAGCACCTCGTAGGCAGTCTTCTTGCCTGTCTCTCTTTTCTTTACGCCAAGTCCCGTAGTTGCATTGCCCTGTGAGTCTATGTCCACAAGAAGAACCTTTTTCTTTCTTAATCCGAGAGCCGCCGCGAGGTTAACCGCAGTTGTTGTCTTTCCTACGCCGCCCTTCTGGTTTGCTACAACTATTATTTTACCCAAAATAGTTTCATCCTTTCTGTGGGTGAAATCTTTTGTCTGTACCCTTATATTGTAACACATCATTTTTCAAAATGGAATAGATATTGAAAGAAAAACTACTGGATTTGCAATAATTGTGTGAATTTTTTAAAGTTTTCCACACTCAGAATGATTCACGTGAAACATTCTGAGTAATAAAAGAGAATCTGCCCCTTCGTTTAATACAAAGGAGCAGATTCTCTTGCAATGATGGAGTGGGAATTATGGGAATTGGTATGAAGGGAATTGGTGTGTTTCTGTATCCTTATTATACTCTGACCAACACCAAAAAATTGTCGCAATGGGGGAGAGGGAAAAATTATTTTATCTCCATCCTCACAAGCTCAACTATTTCCTTGTTTCTGTAGTATACATCCTCCCTGTCAAAGAAGCCCTTGGTCTTCCAGAAGGCGTTGCCCGATTCGTTATCCTTGTACACAAGCAAGCCAACCTTGGCGCAGCCCATGGACTTAAGCTTGGAAAGCGCTTCATCCACCAGCGCCGAAGCGATACCCTTCCTTCTGTGGTCGGGATGAACAGAGAGATGATAGATATATCCTCTTCTGCCGTCATAACCTGCAAGGACAGCACCGACAATGGAGCTGCCCTCAAGAGCAACAAGCGCCGTATCGGGATTTCTGTTTATAAACCGCTCAATGCCCTCCCTTGAATCGTCAACATTATTGATTCCCATGCCTTTGCAGGAAAGCCAGAGGGCATAGACGCTGTTATAGTCATCAATTGTCATTTTTCTGATATTCATAAATATACTCCTTAACTGAAAAATGGCGAATCGGAGATTCGCCATTTCAATATTAAAGTGGGTTCTTGGAAATTTTACCGCCGTGACGGGGATATTTTTCAGGGGTAGATGAAAGCTTTTCAACAATAATTATCTGTCTCTCACTTCCGTCAGACAGGGAAAGCTTTTCAACTTTTCTTATTCTGCCGCCCAGAATATCTGCGGCTTTTTTGCCCTCCTGAGCTTCCTCAGTTCCTGTGGGACCCTTCATGGACACAAAAGCTCCGCCGATTTTGGTAAGGGGCAGGCAATATTCGCAGAGGACGTTAAGTCTGGCGACAGCTCTGGCGGTAGTGACGTCGAATTTCTCACGAAGCTCAGCCTTCAGACCTGCCTCTTCAGCTCTGAGATGGTATGTATCTGCAGCAAAACCAAGCTTTTCGCACAGCTCATTAAGGAAATTAATGCGCTTTCCAAGTGAATCAATCAGCGTCAGCCTTATATCAGGTCTTGCAATCTTCAGCGCAACACCGGGAAAACCCGCACCGGTTCCAATATCCGCAACTGATGCGCCTTCGGGAATGTCATAAACCTTCAAAAGGGTAAGAGAATCCACAAAATGCTTGATGACGATCTCATCAGGCTCTGTGATTCTCGTCAGATTCTGCACCTTATTGGTCTCAACGAGAAATTCTGCGTAGGTATCGAACCTGTCAAGCATCTCATCACTCAGGGAAATGCCGACATTTTCGGCTTCATTTTTAAGTAAAAGCTTATCAATCATCGGTTTTCACCTCATTTTTCTTGAGCCATATCAGCAGCACCTGAATATCCGCAGGGGAGATGCCCGAAATTCTCGCAGCCTGACCAACCGATGCAGGCTTGATTTTATTGAGCTTATCCCGAGCCTCCAGCCTGAGACCCTCAATCTGCTGATAATCTATTTCGCTGTTGAGCTTTCTGCTCTCAAGCTTCTTCATTTTTTCTACCGCTTCAAGCTGCTTTTTAATGTAGCCCTCATATTTCAGCTCGATTTCCACCTGTTCAAAAACATCATCAGGCAAGTCAGGGCGGTTTACATCCACAGCCTTCAGCAAATCATAGGAGAGCTGAGGTCTTTTTACAAGGTCAGCAAGCCTGACGCCTGAATTTGCAGGGGTCGAGCCGCAGGCAACAAGCAGGTCATTGACAGCAGAAGGAGAAAAAACAGTGCTGTTCGCTCTTTTAAGCTCTGCCTCGATAAGTGCAAGCTTCTCATTGAACTTCTCCCAGCGCTCATCATCGATCAGTCCGATTTCGCGACCGATGGGGGTCAGTCGCCTGTCAGCATTGTCCTGTCTGAGAATCAGACGGTATTCAGAGCGGGAAGTCATCATTCTGTAAGGGTCAGTGACTCCTTTTGTAACAAGGTCATCGATAAGGGTACCGATATAGCTGCCGCTGCGGTCAAAAATAATCTCTTCCTTGCCCTGAATCTTTCTTGCCGCGGAAATTCCTGCCACAAGTCCCTGAGCAGCCGCTTCCTCATAGCCCGAAGAGCCGTTGAACTGACCTGCACCGTAGAGACCGGGCTGCTCTTTGAACTCCAAAGTGGGCTTGAGGGCAGTGGGGTCAACGCAGTCATACTCGATAGCATAAGCGCTGCGCATGATCTGCACATTTTCAAGACCCTTCATTGTGCGGTAGAGTGCAATCTGAACATCCTCGGGAAGGGAGGTGGAGAGTCCCTGAAGGTACATCTCCTCAGTATTGGCGCCGCAGGGCTCAATAAAGCACTGATGACGCTCCTTCTCGGAAAATCTGACGATCTTATCCTCAATACTGGGGCAATATCGCGGTCCGACGCCCACAATCTCGCCGCCATAGAGGGGTGAACGGCTGAGGTTTGAAAGAATAACCTCCTTGGTCTTGTCATTTGTCCACGCAACCGAACAGGTCACGGTGTTTTCAGGAGGAATCTCAGTGGAGTAAGAGAAAGGCACGACTTTTTCGTCACCCTCCTGAACCTCCAGATCAGTAAAATCAATACTGCTGCGCAGCACTCTGGCAGGAGTACCCGTCTTGAACCTGCGAAGAGGTATATCGAGCTTCAGCAGGGAGGCAGTCAGCTCGGTTGCAGCAAACATTCCGTCAGGACCACCTGCGTAATTTTCTTCACCAACGAAGATTCTGCCACCTAAATATGTACCTGTTGCGATGATTACAGATTTGGTTTTCCAAACAGCGCCCAGCTTTGTAACGACCTCCCAGGTCTCGCCGTCACGTCTGACAGCAGTCACCTCAGCCTGTCTGAGCAGGAGATTTTCCTGCTTTTCAAGCACCTGCTTGACTATTGCAGAGTAAGCTCTGCGGTCAACCTGAGCCCTCAGCGAATGAACTGCGGGACCTTTTCCTCGATTGAGCATCCTGCTCTGAAGGGTGCTTTTATCCGCAGCCTTTCCCATCTCACCGCCCAGAGCATCAATCTCTCTTACCAGGTGACCCTTGGCAGTGCCGCCGATGGAAGGGTTGCAGGGGAGATTTCCCACCGAGTCCATATTGATTGTGAATATCACCGTATTGCAGCCAAGACGGGCAGCGGCAAGGGCAGCTTCGATTCCTGCATGCCCTGCGCCGATTACCGCAACATCAATTTTTCCAGCCTGATATTCCATTTCTCTTTCCTTTCATATAGTTGTATATCGATACTAAACATATTACTTACCAACGCAAAATCTGGAGAATACTTCATCCAGAACCTTCTCGCTGACGCTTTCTCCTGTCAGCTCAAGAAGTGCAGAAATGGCGTTTTCCATTCCGACCGTTACCGCATCCAATGTCATTCCCATTTCGAAATCTTCTCTTGCTGCCCTCAGATTTTCAAGTGCTCGCCTTGCAGCATCAAGCTGGCGCTCATTTGCAAGGGCAGTGGAGGAAACATCTATAGCGGCAGTGCCGAGAATCTCCTTTACAGTTCTCTCCAGAGCTTCAAGTCCTTCATTATTCTTTGCTGAGATATATACAATCGGTAATTTTTTATCCGTAATATACTTTTCGTTGATTTTCTGTTCTTTATCGGTTTTATTGATAATTGCGACAGCCATGCGGTTTTCAAGGCTTTCTACAAGGCTTGTGTCCTCATCTGTCAGCTCCTCTGACCCATCAAAGACCGCCAGCACCAGTTGAGCATTTTCGATGCGTTTTTTTGCTTCCTTAACGCCGATAGCCTCCACAACATCCCCCGTTTCACGGAGTCCTGCAGTGTCAGACAGCCTTAGAACCGTTCCTCCGAGGTTGATTTTCTCCTCAACAACGTCTCTTGTAGTTCCGGGAATATCGGTGACAATGCACCTCTCACAGCCTGCAAGCATATTCATCAGGGAAGATTTTCCAACATTGGGTCTGCCTGCAATAACCGTTGAAACACCCTCACGGGATATGAGCCCCAGCTCCGACTGGTCAATAATTTTCTCCAGCTTAGTTTCTAATTGATATAATTGTTCTTTTAAATTTTCCGTATCAACCGCCGGTACATCATCCTCTGGGAAGTCTGCCCACACCGCAAGCTGAGCAGTTATCGAGGTCATTTCTGAAAGCAGCTCCTTTATCTGAGCCGCAGTTCTTCCCTCCGCTGCCGACACCGCCTGACGAAGGGACATATTATTGGAAGCATTGATTATATCCATTACCGCTTCAGCTTTGGTCAGAGAGATGCGGTTGTTCTCAAAAGCGCGGCGGGTGAATTCTCCAGGCTGGGCATGTCTTGCACCTGCATCGATCAGAGCGCGCAGGACGAGGGAGAGGACGTAGCTTCCTCCATGGCACTGCAGCTCCACCACATCTTCACCTGTATAGCTTCTGGGTGCGCGGAAGAAAAGAGCGATAACTTCATCAACAATTTCACCCTCATAATATGCATGACCAAACTTTGCTGTGTAGCCCTTCGCAGTTTGGATATCCGAACCATCCGCAGGGTGAAATACCTTTGCAGATATTTCATAAGCCTGCTCACCCGATACTCTTATAATACCGATTCCGCCCAGACCCTGTGCAGTTGCAACAGCAGCAACAGTACCGTATAATTCCGCCATGGTGTACACTCCCGATAAATTTTGATTCTCTGAATAATTAGTATATCATAAGATTTCTGTATTTACAATATTATCTGCTCCATACAGGAAAACCCCATGAGCAAACTTTCATTTGCTCATGGGGCTCTTCATGCTTTATCAGAATGTTTCACGTGAAACATTATCATATACGGTCATTTATACAAATATGGAAAAGCGTCCTGACTTAATCCATATTAGTCCAATACATCAGCCACTCGTATACCCACTCAACGCCGCCATTGATTCTGAGACCTTCGCGCTCGATCCACATAATCTCATTGGCAATATCGTTTTCTGCATAGTACCACTTGCCGCCCATCTTCATGCAGACACCGTTGCTGGTTACTGTTTCAGCAAATTCAACAGGCTTACCGTTCTGAAGAATTGTAAATTCGTACTCGATAAGGACAACATCCTCGATCTTATTCTTGAAGCCCAGCTTTTCCTTGACATAGGAATTGAACTCTTTTACTTCGCTTGCAGAAGCATCGTACTCTTTGACGATTTTATAGGTGTAGGAGAAATCCTTAACGATGTCCAATTCAGGATCGAACTTCAGGAAATCCATGCTTGCGAGTCTGGCCATATATCTGTCGTTGATTCTCTGCTGAATCTCCTCTTCAGTATACTCGATACCGCGGTCATTGTTCTTGAATCTGTTATAAATGAAATCATACATATCGGGAGGGAGGACTTCAATAATACCCTCAGTGTTCACATCATCCTGAGCCTTCATATAGGCATCGAAGGGAGCTTTGTAATTACCTGAGCAACCGGAAAGAGCGAGAGCCCCCATAATTACAACACAACAAAGAATAACGGACAAAACTTTTCTGATTTTCATAAATATACTCCTTTTCAAATATGGTAAAATAATTATACAACTATTTAACACTTCAGTCAATTAAATCATTACGTTAAATTAATAACAAATCGTAAATAATTACTTATTCAGAAAAAAGCTTCGGGATTATCCCGAAGCTTTTAAAAATATATCAGTGACCTTTTCCTCTCACCTTGCTCTGAATGGGAGGAGTATCGATAGTTACAGTCTTGAAGGTATAGCCTCTGCGTTTAAGAGCAGGAATTACAATATCAAGAGCATCGCAGGTTATATCAAGATTATGCATAAGAATAAACTCAGTATCATCATGGCAGCTTCCGAGAACTCTTCTTGCAGCCTCCGCTGCGGAGATATTCTTTATTGTGTCATTGGAATGGCAGTTCCAGTCGTAGTATTCAAAGCCCTCTGCATGGAGTCTTTTCACAATCTCCAACATAACATCTCTTTCAGCAACTGTATTGCCTGTGCCGCCGGGGAATCTGACAATCATCGGTCTCTGACCTGTACAGTCATAAATCATATTCTGCAGCTTTTTTGTCTCCTTCATAAATGCATCCGCGCTGGCGTAGCACTTTGAATAGGTGTGGGAATAGGAGTGCAGACCCAGGGCATGACCCTCCTCGGCAATCATAGTGTAAACCTTTTTGTATCTGCTGTTGCCGACACAGAAGAATGTAGCCTTTACATCGTGCTTTTTAAGACACGCCAGAATATTGTCAGTATAGGAGTTGGGACCGTCATCAAGGGTCAGATAAGCGATTTTTTTCTTTACGTCAACGCTGCACTGACGGGAAATTTTACCGTCAATCTCCGCAGTTATTACACATTTTCCTGCCTTTATACCCGTAATAACTCCATCCTCTGAGACCTTTGCGATTCTCTCATCAGAAGAAGAGTAAGTAACCTTTGCATAGGATGGGGAAGAGGTGGGATGGATAGTATGCCTGTCATCAAGACCGAGGATAACGCTGCTGACATCTATCTCAAGAGAAGGTTCACAGCATACAATATCAAAACCTGCGCAGACAGTGCGCTGACCCTGAGAATACTTAACAGTAATATTTTTACTGCCCTCCTCCGTCAGATCAACCTCGCTGATTTTGCAGTCATCAGTAATATCACGGGTCTTTCCGCCGATAGTTCTGGCTTCAACCAACAGACCCTCCGCAGAAAATTCATCTCCTGTAAGCCACTGTGTATTGGGCATCTCAATAATCTCCACGCCGACTATAACGTCAGAAACATTAATCATGTATTCGACGCTGAATTCTCCATTTTCGCAGGATGCCGTCACAGTGGCGCTGCCTTCCCCAACAGCAGTAATTCTGCCTGTAGGCTCTGCAATTACAACCTCCCCATCCGAGCTTGACCATTCAATAATGTTAAGCGCCGCAGAATCGGGAGTTATTGCTGCCTCAAGGAAAATGCTCTGACCTACTGTCAGGCTGCGCTCGGTCTCACCCTCAGCCGCAAGGCTGAAAACAGGGGATTTGATTTTTCCCGCGCACACAGTAAGAAGCACTGTATCGCCCTTTCCAACAGATTCATCAGGCAGGGGATACTGCCCCAGCACCGTACCTTTTTCCTCATCCGAAGCAATCACATTCTTAACATAAGCGATTCCGAGACCATCCAGCAGCTTTGCTGCATCAGCTTCAGTCATACCCTTTACATCGGGCATCGCGATAATTTCAGTTTTATTGACATACACCACAGCATCACTGCCGCTTACTTCAACATCGGTTACAATCCCGTCGGATACACCGCTGTCACTTGAATAGACTACTGAACAGAAAATATCCGAATCGCTTAATTCCTGCAGAGTGTATTCAGAATCAGTCCACTTCCAGCTTTCCCCTGCAGCCCTCTGCACCCAGACATCCACAACGGCATTATCCGCAATCTTCTCGCCGCTCTGCACACTCTGCCAGACAACGGTGTTTTCATCACCGATACCTGCGCCTGACCCGATGATTCTCATAGCAAGACCCTTTTCCTCAAGAATCGCCTGCGCCTGAGAAATCTCAACACCGCTCAGCTCAGGAACAACAGATTTTTCCGAGCTTTCAGGTTTTGCTGTAAGAAACCTGAAGCTCAGTACACCTGCCGTCACCAGCACCGAAAATACCACCGTCAGAAGTATTACAACAATAATAATTCCCTTGCGGACCCTTTTCTTTCTTATATGTCTGTTAAATTTTGAACTGCTGTTATTTTTTGCAGAATCAGTCACATTTTCATCTCCCCGCGACTTTGAATAATAATATTTTACTATGCTTTTCCACTCACTGCAAGCAGAAACAAAAAAATACTCCATACCGAAGTATGGAGTATTCTGTGCATTATTCTTCGTTCTTCTTGGGAACTTCGATTTTGCCGTAAAGGGAACCGCTGTGATCGCTCCTGGGAGCGGTGTTTGCAGGAGCAGAATAGCTGCTCTTATTGTAACCGCCGCGATTGCCGCCACGGTTTCCGCCGCGGTTGTATCCGCCGCGATTCCCGCCTCTGTAGCCACCGCGGTTTCCGCCGCGATTGCCGCCGCGGTTGTATCCGCCGTCACGGCTGCCTCTGCCGCCGTTTGCGTTGAATATCAGACCCTCAGCACCTTCATTTACGCCGATGGGACCGATAACAACATGACGCTTTGCATCCTCGCCAACAGACCAGCTGTTTACGCCTTCGATATCGTGAACGATAGTATGGATGATTCTGCGCTCATAAGGGTTCATGGGCTCGAGAGCCAGATTCTTGTTTATCTTGAGAGCGCGGGCTGCAACCTTGTTTGCAAGCTTCTCAAGAGCCTGCTCTCTCTTTTCGCGGTAGTTGCCGATGTTGATGGAAATTCTGTAGTAATTCTCGCGGTTGTTGTTTGCAGCAAGACTTACAAGATACTGCATAGCGGTGAGGTTTTCACCTCTTCTGCCGATTGCGGTGCCGAGCCCATCGCCGATAAGCTCAAGAACAGCGCCGTTTTCGGTTTCGGTAATATTGATCTTAGCCTTGCCAAGACCGATACCCTTGAGGATGGTCTCAAGATATCTGTAAGCAACCTGAGCAGTCTCAGAGAAGGAGGAGATATCGACTTCCTCTTCCTCAATAATCTCAGCTTCGGGCTCTTCCTTTACTTCAACCTTAGCAGCGGGCTTCTCCTCAGCCTTAGCTTCGGGCTTGCTCTTGACTGCAGGCTCAGGAATAACCTCAGGCTCAGAAACAACTTCGGGTTCAGGAACAACAGGGTCGTCAGTCTCGACATAAACTCTTACCTTAGCAAGAGAGCCGCCGAAAAGACCGAACTTTTTAGGTGTGGGGTACTCAAGGACCTCAACGCTGACTTCGTCAACGCTGATTCCCAGTTCATCAGCACCGAGCTGGATAGCCTTATCCACTGTCTCGGCCTGCATAATAACCTCTCTAATCAATTTTATATACCTTCTTTATCAGTTTTTCTTTTTGCCCTGGTAATTGGAACTGCTGTTATTGTTGTTATTGTTGTTATTCTTCTTTTTCTTCTTGTTCTTGCCGGAGTTATTTTCCTTTTCTTCAATGACCTTATCATTGGCAGAGGGCTCAACAGGCAGGAATGTTCTTACACCCTTGCGCTTCTGAGTTTCCCCGATGATTTCAGCCTCATCGATTCTGAGTCTGGCAACACGCTGTGCTTCTGCCTTGGAGTTGAGAATATTTGTATTGAAGAACTTCTGAACTATCCAGCTCTGCAGGGGAGATACAAGGCTTCCGAACATCCAGTAGAAGCCGAGAGCACCGGGAACAGAATAGGAGATGAATGCAGAGAACAGACCCATACCGACACCCATGGTCATGGGGTTGCATCCGCCTGCGGATGCGGTATTCTTTGTACCGTTGATCTTGTTGGTAAGGAACATGCTTCCCACAGAAGCAACGAAAACAAGAATAACGATTATCATGTTGAGCTTGTCCTGCTGGGGAGTTGCAAGAAGGTCAAGACCGAGGAAATTGAAGCTTGATGTAACGTCATTGATCTTCTGAACGGTAGGTGCAAGGTTCACAGCGTCAGCCATTGCAGCGGTATTGGAATAACCGAGGCTGCCTGCAGCGGAAGCAATGGAGGATGCAGCAGCATCACTTGCAGAAACAGTGCCTGTAATTGCAGATCCTGCATTTCCTGCGCCGCTTGTGAATTCCACATAAAGTCTGGTGGTGATTTCGTCAAGTGTACCTGTAAGCTTCAGACTTCTTATCTTCTCTATAAGGTATATTTCATTATAATAGTCTTTTGCTTTGTCAGGGGTGAGGTAATTGATAAGAGCAGAAATCTTGTCCTCAGCATAGTGGAAGGTATGGGTCAGAGGTGCGCGCAGTGCGTAGTAAAGACCCATGAAGATGGGGAACTGAATGAACATGGGCAGACAGCCGCTGGAAGGATTGTAGTTTTCCCTCTGATAAAGCTCCATGAGCTTGTTGTTCATTGTGTCCTTATCGTTCTTGTAACGCTCCTGAATCTCTCTGACTCTGGGCTGAATTCTCTGCATTTTTGCAGTGGATTTCTGCTGGTTGATGGTCATAGGGAACATCAGGATTCTGGTGAGGACAGTGAAAAGAATAACTGCCAGACCGAAGTTACTGAACATAATCTTGTAGCAGCCGTACAGCAGATAACCAAACATGCTGCCAAGCCAGCTCAATGCCGCGCAATCAGTACACATAGTAAATACGTCGGTAAATTCCGAAAAAGCATCGAAATTTACTCTTCGCTCCTTTCATGGTTAGTTCAATATAAAAGTATTATATTGATACTTTGCCTGCTGCAGCGGAAAATACCGTTCACAGCAAGCACAAAATATAATGTGATACATTATTTTCTTATTTAATTGTAATGCTCGGGAAAATTCGCGTCCTTTCTGCTGGGGAATAGGTAAGTGTTCGCAGTTAATATATTCATCGTTACAATGAAAGCGGACGCAGCAGCACACTGGGGTAAAAATGAAAATACCCCGTGCAGAGGTGTTTTTTGTAATACTGTATGTAATATAAGTGTTTGTAATTACAAAATCAGGTGGATTTACTCTGTTTTCTCACAGGAATCATCAATCATCTCAATATCGCCGCAGGTAGGATCGGTAATAATATCGGCGTGTATCTCATTGTTCTCTGTTTCATCTTCATGTTTCTTGCTGCAACATTTTTTCTTTGAGTTTTTTTCAGGAACGGGATCGTAGCCGCCGGGGTGCCATGGACCACATTTGAGAATTCTCCATATAGCCATCAGCGTACCGCGTATCGCTCCGAAACGCTCAATTGCAACCAATGCATATTGTGAGCAGGTGGGAGTAAATCTACAGCAGGGGGGTGTTTTTGAAGAAATATTCTTCTGATAAAAACGAATGAGTGCAATCAGAACACGTTTCATAATAAAATACCAAGTTTTTTAAGATGTTTCTTCATTGCCTTCTGAACATCGGTGCTCTTTGAAGCGGCAGTGGCAGCTCTTGCAACAAAGATAATGTCCCAGTCCCCCTGCAATGAGGGGAAGAGCTCCCTGACCGCTGCGCGCATTACGCGCCTTGCTCTGTTTCTTTCAACGGCATGTCCTATCTTTTTACCTGAGGTAAAGCCGAAACGGATGCCGTTGCCCTTTTTCCGCCTGAAGCAGTAGGTGACAAGAAGAGGGTCAACAGCACTGCGGCCCTTTTCATAAACGCGCCTGAATTCATAATTTTCTTTCATGGTCACAAGAGCGTCCATAAGTCATCTCCCCGAAAATAGCAGAAAAAGAAAGAAATATGTTCAAAAGACAAACAAAGTTAAAAAGGCCGCTTTGCTGCGGCCTTTAATAATTAGCTATTAATAGCTGAGAGTCTTGCGGCCCTTCGCACGACGGCGAGCGAGCACCTTGCGGCCGTTCCTCGTTGACATTCTCTTACGGAAACCGTGCTCCTTCTGTCTCTGAAGCTTCTTAGGCTGATATGTTCTCCACATTATTGCAGTC
>JAZUPA010000037.1:0-11510 GCA_045604945.1 Acutalibacteraceae bacterium | reverse complement strand
ACAATGCTCCTGCAAACGGCATAGGAATCCAGCTTGAAATACAGGATCGCACCAATGCACAGCTGACCGTATTTACCCAGAGCGACGGCTGCAACGGAATATACGATCCCATACCCAAGGGCTAAAACAAAAAGGGTGTTCCTCAGAGGTGCTTCGTTAAGGGTAGCACAACTATATAATCCTATCTCTCGATTTGTTGTTTATCAATCTAAAATTAAGGAAAGCGAGAAACAATTAATCTATTCATCAAAGATGCGATGTCTTTGATTTAGACAATGCGAAAGTATATATCCATGGCAAAGATAGCATTAGACACAACCCACACATATGACTGAACAAAAGTCCAGATCTATGTATAAGCGTACCCCCGATAAAAAATCATCGGAGGTACCTGTGTTATCTATTCTCGATTTGTACCTTTTATCTTCTAATGCAACTTTACACAAATTAACATTCCTTGCATCTTCTAAAATTCGTATACATAATTTTTACTCATCATTATTTTTAAGCATCAAATATCCACCTATTACTGCGCCTAGAAGAGCGAATGCACCAAGCAAACCTTCACCAGCCATCGCTACTGCAACCCCACCAATACACATACCAATTGCGATAAGACTTTTTAAGATGACCACTCCATTAGAATCTCTTTCCGCTAATTTTCGCGCACGTTCTTCTTCCTCTTGAATCACCTTTTCTCTTCCTTTTTTTGCAGTATCTAGTATAGATTGATACGAGGTGACTTTTGATTGATACATCTGCATTGACTCTATTATGCTTGCTAACTTTTCTTGTGGTTCTCCATTTTTCATTCGTTCCTTATAGCGGTTAGAATATAATTTGTATTGCTTTAAGTAATCCGCCCTACACTCTTCGCATAATTTAACTATAAAGTCAAACGATTCTCTTGATATTTCAAGTTTTGCATACCCTTGCCTTATTTCATAAGATTTCTGTGCCCATTCAACATGAAATTTAATATCCCTCAAAGCGCTTTCTGCGGAAAAATAACCTTTGTTCCGTATACTCATAATGCTACCATTCATCATTTCATTAGTCCGTTTCGCACTAGCTTTATAGTATTGTGCCATTTTAGCGCCACTTGCATGTTCCCCCGATATTATAATTCCATCCGCAAAAAGTGCTACTAACCAAGTGGTCAATGGGTCAAAATACACAATAAACTCCCCCAATGAAGTTTCGTTGTTTTAATCTTATCATATATTTGTTCATTATTCAATACTACAAGGTTATAATCAATTTCTTAGCAAAGCATAAAAGAGAGCGATCCTACGAGCAAGTGGAATTTGTCGTGCAAATTCCCTGCTTGTACACGATATAAGACAAAACAAAAAGGAAGCATGAGATTATCGCGCTTCCTTTTCACTGTCCTTAACGGTAAACCCTTACGAACACCCTTTTTGTTATTTTATTTATGTCTGCCGCTTTCCTTCCACTTCATCTGATAAAGCTCTTCCGTTGCAAAGGACAGCTTTGTTACAACGTTCTTCTTATTCTTGGGGTAACAGAAGAAGGAATCGTTGGAAATGGAGATTTCAACACAGTCCTCGGGCTTGAGATAACAATAGTCGTACTCCACATGAAGTCCGTTCTGACCGCCGGGAAGGCGCTGTGCGCGGTACTTCTCCCCTCTGTACTCGCCCTCGATGACAAAGCCGTTTTCGCCGTCGTGAGACAGTGTGCCGTCACCGAGATGAACAAAGTTCATGGCGCGGGGCTGGGAGTAGATGTCCACCTCGTCAAAGAAGCTGTATTCCCCTGCTTCTATCTGGCGGCGCACCTGCTCGCGCTCCCACTCGAACCAGTCGGGAACATGGGAGAATTCGGTCTCCCCTTCGTTTGCCTGCAATTCGCCCGTTTCAAGCAGTGTCCAGCGCTTGCCGCATTCGGTGCAGAATATCTCCGCACCCTCGGAATCCATTTTGGATTCGGTCATACAGTGGGGACACTGGTAAAGCACCTTATGAAGTCCCTCTGCGCGGAATTTTTCCTTAATAAGTATGCCGTTTTCCTTCTGGTAGCGGTAATCATCATACTCCATGGCGTTTCTGACTGCCTCGTTTATCTCCTCAACGCTCATCTGCTCCACCTGCTCGGCGGAGAGTATCTGGGTCATGGTCGCATGGAAAGGCACCTTGCGCTTTCTGCGGAAGTTCCAGAAGGGAGAATAGAGATAATTTCCCCTGTGGACAATAACCACAACAGGGACCTTATTCATCTTGATAAGCTTTCCGAGAGAATCGGGCAGGTAGGCCCTTGTACCGATGGGAGAGTATCTCGCCTCGGGGTACATGCACATGATGTCTCCCCTCTTTATGACATGGCGGATATTCTTGACAAGGGCAAGGTCGTTTGTAAATTTCCTGGTGCATATACTGCCGATAAGCTCCATGAGCCAGGGGCGGCGATAATATCCGTCGAGATTTACAACGTTATTTATCCTGTGGGGGAATGTAAGCTGTGAACCAAGAATAAAGTCAATAAAATACATATGATTGCTGAGAATGATATAAGGTGGCTTGAGCCCCTTCATGTTTATCTTCTCAAGCTTTCTCTTTTTGCCAATCAGCGCAAATCTGGACAGGAGCCATATGAGCCAGACTATGATAATCGGCTGTCTTATGGGCTTTTTGCCCGTATTGTAGCGCTTTTTGTTTTTATAGTTTACTTCGATGTTGATTTCCTGTTTTCTGTTTTCGCTCATGGAAAAACCCTTTCTTTACAATTTCGTCAGGATATTATAACCCATGAGCATTTGCATAAACAAGAGATTTCCCTCAGTCAGCAAAAATTTTCTTCTTTTTCAGTCTCAGGCTCCCACCGTCAGGCGCTCAATGGGGCTGCCCTGCGCCCATTTTTCGCGGTAGACCCTGGTGCATTTATCGTACTTTTCAAACATCTTACGGGCTTTGTTTTCATCTCCGTACACCTTCCAGCAGCCTGCCATTTTGCAGCCGTCAGCCTTGTTTTCAATAAAGCCGTGTACATCCTCGGGAGGATAGCCCAGAAAAAGCCCTATCTCATGGGGAAATTCCTCCGACTCGCTCAGGCGGCGGATGAGCCTTGCAACGCATCTGCCGGGGTTTTCGCAGCAGTACCCACGCTCCCTGAGAAGCTCGCAGGCGGTATCATTCTGAAGGTCGCAGCCCAGCCGATCGGGTCTGAAAACATATATAAGCGCGCGGTTGTCTCTGCATCTGAGGGGCAGCGCCCGAAGTCCCTTTTTCACAAGCTTTCCGTTCAGCGCCCGAAGTCCGTCACGCACCTCCTCATCGGTGTTGTAAGGACAGGAGAACATATTCCCTGTTTTAAGTCCTGCAAGGGTGGGGGAACAATGTCTTATTACAAGATCTTCTCTCATAAGGGGCTCCTTTCTGGGTTAGCAATCGCTAACCCAAGGGTCTTGAAAATAGTTAGCCGCTGCTAACCACCTTTATTTTATCCTGTTTTCCATCCTTTGTCAATAGTCCTGATGCAATTTTACCCACGCCGAGCGGCATTATCCTCTGCAAAACAAAAAAGGCGTTCATAACGAATCCGTTATGAACGCCTGAGGGAAAACCATCAATAACCAAGAGCCTTGAGGATGGAATTGATCTCGCTCTTGTATTCGCTGGGGGCATCGACATAAATCATGGTGTTGTCGATACGGGAAAGAACCTTGTAGCTGCCGTCAGCGGTCAGCTTGTAGCTATCGTAATTTGCAAGGGAAGCGCTTGAATGTGAGCTGGCGCCGACTATGGAGTTTTCAAAAATCCCCTTGTTGCCTGCATACATTCTCTTTGCTGCTTCGTCGGTGGTCAGCACATAAAACTCAACCTGATATTCGCCTTCCCCGATAAGCGCAACATATGCACCGCTGATTTCCTTTACCTCTGCATACTGATCGGAAATATCCACAACAGTGCAGCCCTTTGCTTCCGTAATTGTCCTGAAATCCTCAGGGGTGATGGACTTCTTTTCTCCGCAGCCTGCAAGACAGAGCACCGAGAAGAGCATGACCAGAACCAGTACGACAGCAGAAATTTTCCTCATAATAAACACTCCTTTTCATAATTTAATCTCATTATATCATTAATTGTGATAAATGCAACAGTAATCATTTCGCCTGCTTATTTAGTCCTGCATCTTACAATCGCCTCGGTGATATCGACCAAAACAAGCTCTCCGTTTTGGTTGTATGCCTCAACGGTAATCTCCACAAGTCCGTTCTTTTCATTTCGCCTGATCATATTGGTAATAGTAGCTTTGCCAGTCAGAACATCTTCCGCAAATACCGGCTTGAGCCATTCTATCTTTGTGGATTTTCCGGCAAGTAACTCTTCTCTGAAGAAATCCACCTCCAGATATCTTGCCCATACCGACATAAACGACATAACGCCTGGAGCGATAAGCTTTCCAAAGTGGGTGGTTTTTGCGTATTCTTCATCGGTATGCAGAGGAATATTGTCGTAATCCCTGGCGAAAGCGACCATCTTTTCCTTCTCGATAATGGCAGGTGCAATTTCTACGGTCATTCCAACACTTAAATCATCAAAATACATCGTATATTCATACTCCTTTTGTGTTCTGTTAAGGATTATACACCTTTTCGAAACGCAAAACAAACAGTATTTTCAGAACTCTGCGTTATAACTGCTTAACCGCTCTACTGCTTCGTGAGCTGATTGACCACATCGAGGACATAGGAAAAATCGTACCCTACAAATTAAAATTCACTGCCGCTTCATCGGGTGTACCCAGCTTCCGCAGGCAACCTTTGAGTGCAACTATAAATGCGCAGGAATTGAGTATGTCCCAAACAAGGCTTCTTCATAACAAAAAAGCGCAGACCTAAAGCCTGCTCACACAAGAATAATCATCAAATGAAAATCGAGTGTCCGCAACATCCGTTACGAACACTCGATATGGTGCGAGTGACGAGACTTGAACTCGTACGTCATGGACACACGCCCCTCAAACGTGCCTGTCTGCCTATTCCAGCACACTCGCGTCAACCAACGAATGAGATTATAGCAGGTAAGCTACTGAGTGTCAAGTCTTTTTTTAAATCTTTTTTTATTTTTTTGAATTTTTATTTTACTGCCCGAATAATGCCGTCGAAAGGTATCTGTCGCCTGTGTCGGGAAGCAGCACAACTATGCTTTTTCCGGTGTTTTCTTCAAGCTGTGCAAGCTTTATTGCAGCGGAAAGTGCCGCACCTGAGGATATGCCGCAGAGGATACCTTCGCTTTTTGCCAGCAGCCTGCCTGCTTCAAATGCCTCCTCCTCGGTTATGCACATCACTTCATCGTAAATCGAGGTATCCAGCACACCGGGGATAAAGTTTGCGCCTATTCCCTGAAGCCCGTGAGCGCCTGCCTGACCGCCGCTGAGAAGGGGTGAAGATGCAGGCTCCACGGCGACTGTCTTTATATCGCTCTTCTGCTCCCTGAGATATCTTCCGATGCCCGTTATCGTACCCCCTGTGCCGACTCCCGCAACGAAGATATCCACTGCCCCGTCGGTATCCTCCCATATTTCGGGGCCTGTGGTTTCGTAGTGAGAAAGGGCGTTTGCGCTGTTTTCAAACTGGTCGGGAATGAAGCTGTCGGGATAAAGGGCAGAAAGCTCCTTTGCTCTTTCTATTGCGCCCTTCATGCCGAGCTTTCCGTCGGTCAGCTCAACTTCGGCGCCGTATGCCTTCATGAGCATCTGACGCTCTGCTGACATCGTATCGGGCATTACGATAATCACCCTGTAGCCGCGCATCGCTCCGATGCAGGCAAGTCCGATGCCCGTATTGCCCGAGGTGGGCTCGATGATAACGCTGTTCTTATTTATAAGCCCCCGCTTTTCGGCATCGTTGAGCATATAAAGGGCTGCTCTGTCCTTTACTGAGCCTGCAGGGTTGAGGCTTTCCACCTTTGCAAGAACCCTTGCCTTCAGCGAAAGCTTCTTTTCAATATTGCACAGCTCAAGGAGGGGTGTTTTCCCTATGAGCTGCTCTGCGGATTTATATATCATACTTCTCTCCCCTTTTACGCTTCAACGCTGACCGCGCTGCCCGAATTGGTCTTTGTGACGATTATCTTCCTGTCTATACGCTGCTTGAGCTCTCCGACATGGGAGATTATACCTATCATGCGCTTGCCCCCTGAAAGCTTCATAAGGGTATCAAGAGCTGCGCGCAGTGCGGTTTCGTCAAGAGTGCCGAAGCCCTCGTCGATAAACATGGAATCAAGCCTGCATCCGCCTCCTGAATTCTGCACAACGTCAGACATTCCAAGTGCCAGGGCAAGGGATGCCATGAAGGATTCACCGCCCGAAAGGGTGGAAACGTCTCTTGTCTTTCCTGTGTTTCTGTCCTCTACCAGCAGGTCAAGTCCGCTCTTTGCGCGGTTATCCTTTGCGGTCTCGTTGACCCTCAGGGTGTAAAGCCCATCGGAAAGCATGGTCAGGCGCTTGTTGGCACTTGCAACAACACGCTTGAAGTAGAACTGCTGAATATACGCCTCGAAGCTTATCTTGCCTGCTCCGTTCTTCATGTTCACCGAAAGTCTGTTGCCCGAAACGGTATCGTAAACATCCTTTATTACGGCATACTTCTTCATGAGTGCGTCTCTGGTTTTCGCTGATTTTTCAAGGCGTCTGATGGTCTCTGTATTGGCAGCTGCAGCAGCGGATATCTCGCGCTCCTCCCTGTCAAGGGCTGCCCGTCGGGCGGTGGTCTCCGCCTTCTTTTCCTCAAGACCCGATACCTCCGCTCTCTTTTTGCCCTCAAGCTCTTCTGTCAGCTCAGCTTTTCTGCTTTCTGCAACGGCAAGATCGGATGTATAGTCCTTTATCTGCTTTTCAGTCCTTGCACGCTGCTCCTCGGGAAGTCTTGCTGCAATATACGCCTCTTCCCCGTCGAAGCCGTTTTCCTTCATTGCTTCAAGGTACTGTGCCTTTGCCTCTCTCGCTTCCTTTTCGCTCTTTGTCTCGTTCTCTTCAAGCAGCTGCAGCTGTGAGGAAAGGGTGGTCTCTTCCTTTATGAGATTTTCAAGGGCGACCTTTGCGCTCTTCTGCTCCTTTTCCGCATCTGCAAGGGCTTTTTCGAGGGTGGAAATCTTCTTTGAGATTTCATCCCTGTCGCTGTTTTCAGAATAACCGAGCTCGATTATTCTGCCCTTCAAGGTCTCGGCTGAGGTGCTGAGAGCGGCAGTTTCTGCGGTGACGGTATTCAGCGCAGACTGAAGCTTCTGAAGCTTATCCTGAGCGCTGTCCAGCATATCCTTTGTGGGGGTATCCTGCATAAGCTCCGCCTTCTTCGGATGCTCCAATGCTCCGCACACAGGGCAAGGTCTGCCCTCTTCAAGGGTTTCCGCAATCAGTCCTGCCTGACCGAGCCAGAATCGCTCGGAAAGGCGGCTGTAATCTGCATATGCTTCGTCCGCCTTCTTTTTGGCATCCATGCCCTTTTCTATTGAAGCGCGAAGCTTTTTGTCCGCTGCGGCGTACTGCTCAAGGAGGGTCAGCACAGCCTTTGCATTGTCTATCTCGTTTTTGCTCTGCTGTGCCTTTTCGTATGCTTCCTCTGCCGCCTTGCTGCGGCTTTCGGCATCCTTCAGGGCTGTTTTGCATCTCTCAAGCTGCTCTGAAGCGGCTTTTTTCTTTTCGATTACAGCGATATATGCCTTCTTTGCGCCATCCAGCGCCATCCTCGAGGGGTCGACAAGGAATGCTTTTCTGGCGTTTTCAAGCTTTACGGACAGTGCCTCAATCTCGCCCTTCTTTGCCATGAGCGCTTCAAGCTCCGTCTCTGCCTTCTCCAGCGCATCAAACCGCGAATTCAGCGTTTTTCCGCGCTCTATGGCAACGCTCAGCTCTTCCTCCTCTTTCCTCAGCTCCTCGGTCTGCTTTCTGCTCACTGCAAGAAGCTTTTCCAGCCCCTCAGTATATTCCCCTGCCATTTTCAGAAGCTGCGGCAGCAGAGAAGGATTCTTTTTGTACTCCTCCAGCAGAAGCGCATCCTCAAAGTCAGGAAGGCTTGTTATGCGCGCTGCGTCTGTGGCAATAACCGTATTGATGCTCTCAATCTCTGTGCGCTTTGCGCTTTCCATTGTCTGAAGGCGCGCGGTGAGGGATGCATAGACAGAAGTACCGAAAATAGTTGAGAAAAGCTCCATGCGCTCTCTGGATTTGGCGTTGAGTATGCGCATGAACATCCCCTGGGGAATCATTACAGTCTGGGAAAACTGGTCGCGGTCAAGACCTATGATATTCGTTACCGCTTCGAGCACCTCATCAAGTCTTGTCAGGGGTGCTGTATCCTCGCCTGTAAGCTCCGCTGCGGGGTCTACCTTTACAAGGGTATCCTTGTTCTTTCCTGTTTTTCTGGCGCGATAGTATTCGGGATTTCTGCGTATTGTATAGCGCTTTCCTCGCTGGGAAAAGGTAAATTCCACATAGGTGGGCGTTTCCGCAGAGGCATAATCCGAGCGGAAGGTCTTGCCTGCTCTGCGCTCGGTGCCGCCGCTCGCCTGTCCGTAAAGAGCAAAGGAAATGGCATCGAATATTGTGGTCTTGCCTGCGCCTGTATCGCCTGTGACCAGGAATATTCCCTCGTCACCGAGCTTTGAAAAGTCTATGACAGTCTCCCCCGAAAAGGGTCCGAAGGCGCACATTTTAAGCATTATGGGTTTCATTTGTTCTCCCCCTCAAGCTCTTCGAGTATTGAGCGCACAAGCTCCATGCGCTCTTCATCGGGAAAAGCACCGTTGCGCATTGTGTAGAAATCGAAAAACAGCTCCGAGGCGCTCTTTTTCTCGGTCATTTCAAGCTCCGCTACGGTCTCTTCGTAATCCCTGTCCTCCCTGCGGATAACAAGCTGCATGAGATTCGGGAATCGGGTCTGAAGGGATACGCGCAGGTCGGTCAGCAGCTCGTTTTCGGTCAGCACCGCGCGGATATAGTCCTCGGAATAGGGCATATCCATAAGCTCTTCAAAGCTGCCCTCAATCTCGCGCATATCGTGGGGCTGGGTAATGGGCAGCTTATTGATTTCAACGCTGCCCTTTTCCCTCACCTCAACAAGCAGCGCGCACTTTTTGTGGGATGCTTCGGAGAAGGAGTATTTAAGAGGTGTTCCGCTGTAGCGGACGGTATCGTACATGACCTTCTGAGGTGCGTGGAGATGCCCAAGGGCGGTGTAGTCAAAATCCGCAAAAAGGGATGCGGGGATATCCTCAAGAGTGCCGATTGTGCGTTCTTCCGAATCGCACACCACTGCCCCTGCGATAAACTGGTGGGTCACTATCACGTTGCGCTCGTTTTTGTCTATGGGTGAGTTTTCAAGCACCGCTCTCACTGCATCCTCATAGCTCTCTATCTTTCTGTCGGGATAGAAGGGGCGCACATGGGTGGGTTTTATAAAGGGCAGCAGATGAATTTTCAGCTCGCCGTACTCATCTGACACTGTATGGGTCTGCAGTCTGCCGTCAAATCTTTCGGAAACGTAAACTCCGCTGACGCTGAGTATCTGCGAAAAATAGGAAATTCTGTCGGCGTTGTCGTGGTTTCCGCTTATGATATATACAGGCATTCTTATCTCTGCCAGCTGTGCGATAAACTCCGAAAAAAGGCTCATTGCCTCAGCCGAGGGGACATTCTTATCATAGACATCTCCTGCGATGATCACCCCATCGGCTTTGTTTTCCTGCGCCATGGACACTATCTCAGACAGTGCCTCCCTCTGGTCGGGTATCAGGTCATAGCCGTGGAGACGCTTACCTATATGCAAATCGGATATATGCAATAATTTCACTGCTTTTTCCTCCGTTGAAAATATTATGGATTCATTATAATCCATTTGCCCCGGGAAGTAAATGTGAAATAAGTGAAAAAGCCCAGGCAAACGCCTGAGCTTTTTCAAAGGATATAATAAATGGTGGTAGGATATATCTGTGTTATCTCTGAACTCTGCCTGTGCCGTCGCCTTCTGCAAGCTTCTTGACCTCGTCAACAGATACGCGGTTGAAGTCGCCGGGGATGGTGTGCTTGAGGCAGGATGCTGCAACAGCAAACTCAAGAGCTTCCTTGTGGGTGGGAAGATTGGTCAGACCGTAGATAAGACCGCCTGCAAAGCTGTCGCCGCCGCCGACGCGGTCGATGATGTCGCTCATAAGGTATCTCTTGGATACGATGAACTCATCTCTGGTGTTAAGGCATGCTGCCCAGCCGTTGATGTCTGCGCTCTTGCTCTCGCGAAGGGTAATAGCGATCATCTTCATGTCGGGGTACTCAGCGAGAACCTTGTCGCCAAGTGCGCGATACTTCTCTCTGTCAAGCTCGCCGCTCTCAACGGAAACATCGGTGGTGATCTCAAGGGACTTCTGTACGTCCTCTTCGTTTGCGATAGCAACGTCAACATACTTAGCCATCTCACGCATGACCTCGGCAGCCTTCTTGCCGTAGTTCCAGAGATTCTTGCGGTAGTTGAGGTCGCAGGAAACAGTGATGCCGCGCTTCTTTGCTTCCTTAACGCTGGCAAGGCTCAGATGCATTGCGCTCTCGGAGATAGCGGGGGTAATACCTGTGATGTGGAACCATGTTGCACCGTCAAAAATCTTTTCCCAGTCAAAATCGCCGGGCTTTGCAAGTGCGATAGCAGAGAACTCACGGTCATAAACGACCTTGGATGCACGCTGGTTTGCACCTGTTTCGAGGTAGTAGATACCCATTCTGCCGTTTGTGCGGATGATGTCCTTTGTGTCAACGCCGAAGGAACGAACATCTGCAACGCAAGCGTCGCCGATTGCGTTTGCCGGAAGAGCAGTTACGAAAGATGCATCCATGCCATAGTTTGCAAGGGATACAGCAACGTTTGCCTCACCGCCGCCGAAGGTTGCTTCAAATGCCGGGGACTGGAAAAATCTCTCAAGACCCGGGGATTTGAGTCTGAGCATGATTTCGCCGAATGTTACTACTTTTGCCATGATGGATTCGCTCCTTTAAATATTTTTATTTTTTCGCCTCGGCCATCTTCGCCGAGACTAAAGTTTAACTTTTTTTATTCCTGGATTTCTTTCCTGTGTTTCTCAAGAATCTTCTGAATCTTGTCAACCGGAGAGAGGAGAGATGTTATTGAGATGTCGTGGTTCATTGTATCCATAATGAGAGCAAGGAACTTTGACATATCGACATTCTCATACCACGGTGCATTGAGGATCTCCTCTGTTCTGTAGTTGAGGTTTGTCGAGAAGACCTTTGTGATCGCGCCGTCCTCATATGCCTTGTTGAAGGACTTTGCCCCCTCTGTGAAGAGACCGAAGGTGACACCTACGAAGATTCTCTTTGCCTTTCTCTTCTTGAGCTCATATGCGATATCGATGACGGACTCACCGGATGAGATCATATCATCAAGGATGAAGACATCCTTGCCTTCAACTGATTCACCGAGGAATTCGTGACTTATGATCGGGTTCTTGCCGTTGACGATACGCGTGTAGTCACGGCGCTTATAGAAC
>JAZUPA010000036.1:0-7210 GCA_045604945.1 Acutalibacteraceae bacterium | reverse complement strand
TTATCGGTAAGCTATAATAAGCTTGGCGATATCAGCAAATCCACCGGCGATCTGAATGGGGCAAAGGAATATTATCAGAAGGATCTTGATATCTGCCTTGCCATTGCGGAGGAGAGCGATACAATAGAATCCCGCCGCGATTTATCGGTAAGCTATAATAAGCTTGGCGATATCAGCAAATCCACCGGCGATCTGAATGGGGCAAAGGAATATTATCAGAAGGATCTTGATATCTGCCTTGCCATTGCGGAGGAGAGCGGTACTATTGAAGCGTACGATGACCTTGCAGTATCTTATTATAAGCTGGGCACACTTGATTCCCAAAACCCCAATATCGATTACCTCCGCAAGGCTTATGACATCTGGTCTGCACTCGCTGAGCAGTGCCCCGATGTGGCTGAATACATCCGACGCAGAGATATTGTAAAAGACCTTCTCTCATAACCAAAACCACACCCCACCTGCGGAAATGCAGGTGGGGCTTTGCCTTTTTCTCAACCTCGCTCAGGGTTTCTCTCCTTGAACCGACAACTCTCGTCACCAGAGAAAATCCATTTCCCCCACAATTAACATTATATTTATTGAATTATGCGCAAAGCGGCAATATAATAAAGGTTGACACAAAAGCTATACGGAGGAATTCCATGGCACAAGGCAGATTTTCACGCCGCTCGGAAGGCGGCGGCAATATACCCGAAGCACCTGAAGCCCGTCCCGAGCAGGGCAGAAAGGGCTTGAATTTCGGCTCCTTTACCGCTAAGGCAAAGGAAGTCCTCGGCAATGCCGCAGGCAGCATAAAGGGCGTTTTCGGCAAGGACGGCACAGGGGAGAAGGTCTCCCGCACCGCAGAGCCCGATGCACCCTTTGAAGCGCCCCCCATGCAGCCCCAGCCTGCTCAGCGCTTCACCCCTGCAGCAGCGCCCGAGCTTGTTGACTATTCCGATTTTGACGATATCCCTCAGGCAGAGCAGCAGCCTGCGGATTACGGCGCATATACAGGCTTTGCCGAGACACCGCAGTCTCAGCCCGAAGCTGCACCCATGCCCGAGGCTGCACCTGAGTCTCAGCCCCAGCCTTCATTCCGGCGCAGATCAGCAGCCGATGACCGAGGACTTCCCAGCCGATGGGATGCACGTCAGCGGGGCGGCGAGCTGTATTTTTCCGACAGAATGACCGATGAGGGCTTCCGCGTAAAGGATACCGTCGAGCAGGAGCCGAAAAAACGCCCTGAATACCACGGCGAGGTTGTCGGTCTTGCAAAGGGCTACGACGGCGATGACGGCAGCGAGCATTTCTACACCCCCAACATCGAGGTAGGCGACGAAAACCAGCGCCGCCGCTACAAAAAGAGAAACCGAAAGCCCCTTAAATTCTGGCAGAAGGCAACCATTACAGGGGTCTGCATAACCGCAGCCTTCATCGGGCTCATCTTCCTTACCATCAATCTGATGCTCATAGGCAAGATGAATCACATGGATACAGAAGGCTCAAAGGATATGAACGACCTTTATTTCTACACTCCCCAGATGGTCACCTCCATTCTGGACGATTCCCTTTCCATGAATCAGGATGACCGCACACGGCTGACAAGCCTTAACGATGCCTTTGCCCTTTCCGACCTTGCACTGAAATCGGACAAGAAGGTGCAGAACTTCCTCTGCGTTGCCCTTGACAAGGATGACAACGCCGATGCAATGGTCATAATCTCCATTGACGAGAAGACAAAGAAGGTAAGGCTTGTAAATATCCTTCCCGATATGTATGTCCCTCTTGCCGACCAGATAGACAGCATCAGCTACGGCTCATCACTGAGGAAAATCTACGCCTACGGCGGTGCGGATATGCTTCGCGATACTCTCGAGGATACCCTCAGGGTGAAAATCGACAACTATTTTGTTATCGGCTTCACCGCCTTTGAGACGGCAGTAAACCATCTGGGCGGCGCGGATATCACCATCACCGAGGAGTATGTTTCCCGCTGGCTGGCAACCAACAAGCATTCCCCGCAGCCCCGTTTCGGCGGCACGGGACGCTTCACCCTCAACGGCGAGGAAGCGCTCATCTACGCCCGTATGTCCGACCCCGACGGCATTTTCATAAGAGCACAGCGTCAGCAGGAGATTTTCACAAAGCTCTGCGACAGGCTTTCCGATTACGGAACTCTTGACCTTGTTTCCGCTCTTTACAACGCCCTGAGCTACGTCACCACCGACTGCTCCGCATCAAAGATGCTCGGTCTCTGCGGTAAGCTCAACGGCTACGGAGATTATGAGGTAAAGGGCGTCACAGTCCCCATTCAGGGCACCTATTCCGAAGGCTATGTAGGCGGCAGCTATCTGCTTGCCTCCAACATAACCGTCAATGCAAACGATATCCAGCTCTTCCTCTACAGCAACGATATGACCTTTGCCGACGGCGGCATGGAGGTAAATGTCCTGCTTCCCGAGGTCTCCGCAGTGCTGGATGTCCCCAAGGCACCCGTCTCCGCTTCTGATATCTCCCCCTCAGACGCAGCCTGACATCTTAAAAAAACGTATCCCCCATGACACAGGTCATGGGGGATTGCTTTATTTCTCTGCTGCTGTCTTTTTCTTTCTTCCCCCTGCAAGGCACAGTACCATAAGCACAGGGAATATGATTGCCGCCAGAATTCCTGCTTTGAGATTATCCTCAAAGGCTCCCGACACAAAGCCCACAAGGGTGGGACCTCCCGAGCAGCCCAGGTCTCCTGCCAGTGCCAGCAGCGCAAACATGGCAGTTCCGCCCCTGAGGGTTGCGGATGCCTTGCTGAAGGTGCCCGGCCACATGATTCCCACCGACAGACCGGTCACTGCGCAGCCGATCAGACTTATTATTGGGGAGGGGATGAGGCTTATGAGCAGATAGGAAACTGCGCACAGCAGTCCGCTGATAATCATGAACCTGTCAAGGTTTATTCTGTCGCCGTATTTGCCGTAAAAGGCTCTTGCTGCCCCCATAAGAATCGCAAATGCCATAGGACCTGCCAGGTCGCCTGCGGTTTTGCTTATGCCAAGACCCGTCTCTGCAAAGGTGGACGCCCACTGGCTGACAGACTGCTCACTGGCTCCTGCGCAAAGCATCATCAGCATGAAAACCCAGAATCTGCGGCTTTTGAAAAGTGCCGACAGGCTCATTTCCTCTTCGCCCTCGGGAATGAGCGGTGCAATGGGCGTTCTGAGGAAAACAATGCAGTTCAATGCAGGCACAAGCGCCCAGATAAGGGCAAGTATTTTCCAGTTTGAAATGCCCAGCAGGGCAAAAAACAGTGTCGACAGCAGCACAACCCCGACATGTCCCCAGCAGTAGAAGGAGTGAAGCAGGCTCATTGCCTTCTCCTTGTTTTCTGTGGGGCAGCTCTCCATAATGGGGCTGACCAGCACCTCCAGCAGACCGCCGCCCACCGCGTAGACCGCCACCGCCGCCAGAATACCTGCAAAGGGGTCCGGGGTAAGCTCGGGCAGTATGGGCAGCAGGGCAAGCCCTGCTGCTGCAAAAATATGCGCCAGCACAATCGATACCCTGTATCCGATTTTATCCACAAAGCCCATCGAGAGCATGTCCACTCCCAGCTGGATTGCAAAATTGACCGTTACAAGCATTGTTATCTTTTCCAGGGGTATCTCATAGGATGTCTGCAGTGTGACAAAAAGCAGGGGAAGGAAATTATTGATTATCGCCTGCACTATGTAGCCTGCAAAACAGGCTGTTTCGGTGGTTTTGTAGGTAAGCTTCATGTGATTCTCCGATGTGTAAGGTTTTCGTATATTCTAATACAGATAACGCGAAAAAGAAAGCATAAAAATAAACAGAGCCTTTCCCCTTTCGGAGAAGGCTCTGAACAGTAATCAGCACTTCTGCAATCGGCAAAACGCTGCGTTTTGCCCCTTAATTATTCATTATTAATCATTCACTCTTTATTGCCCCTGCTCCTGTGCCAGCTTTTCCCTGCGGATGAAAAGAAGCAGAGAGATAAGCATGAGAACAGCAAACACCGCAAAGAGTATTGCGCCGATAAGCTGGAATCTGCCGTACAGTATTTCCGCCAGAATACCTGCGTAGGCGTTGGGAATTATACTGCCCAGTGCGCCCTCAAGTCCTGCGCCGAGACCCAGCACAGAAAGTCCGCCCATTCCGAAAACCGCTGCATTTGCAAAATAGCCTGTCTTGCCCCTTATGAGAAGGATGAGCATGAGCATGTGAATAATTGTCGCTGCGATGGACACAAACTTCAGGTCATTGAAGATGAAGCGGATGCTGCTAAGCAGCTCAGGCTCCTGTGAAATGGTGCCGAGCATTGCGGAAACGGCTCTGTTGAAGCTTTCAGTATACGCCTCAAGACCTACCGACAGGTAGTCCTCCATCTCCTCATCCGAAACCTCGCGACCGCTGCCGAAATTTGCAACAGCGCACAGATAATCCTCAACAAGCTCGCCGTTTACCTGAGAATACTCCTCGCCGTAGAAGATATACCGTGCAGTGCCTGTCAGCACATCTGCAAAGAGAGCGGTAGCCTCGGGCATTTTATAAATCTCTTCAAGATTTAATTCTGCTGCATTTCCACCCATATTTTCAACAATATCCTCAGCATTCTCCTCCAGCTGCTCGTTGATTGCAATCTCCGCAGAACGGACAAGCTTTGCCAGGGAATCCGAAGAGCCCAGGGTCTGCTGAATGTATCTCTCGTCAAAGCTGAGATCAATAGCAAAGAGCGCCGACGCCATAATCATATATCCGAGCATGAAAACCGAGAGTATCACCGCAAATATAATTCTCAGAACCTTCATCTTCATCGCCTCACTTTATAAGTCAATAATCCCATTTTCATTTTACCTTTATAATATAATATCATTCCGCGGCGCTCTTGGCAATTGTTTTTTTGTGATAATTCATGGCAGTTTTGGCATGCTGCCGCCGCTGTATGTTAGACCTTGACTTAATGCCCTGTATACTATATAATATTTTGGCAACAAAATATAAATTCACTTAAAGAGGTAAGTTAAATGAAAAAGCTTCTCGTTGTACTCATGCTTGTCATGGCTCTGCTTGTCGTATCTGCCTGCTCCGGCAATACCGCAGCCGATGAACCTGTCGTTTCCTCTGCGGATGCATCCGCAACCGACCTTTCCGGCACCGATATTTCCGATACCGATGCAATCCCCGCACCCGACGGTTACACAGGCTATATGCTCAGCAATCTCTATTTCTGCTGCCCTGAGAATTACACCGCAGCAGTCACTTCCGATACCGATGCTGTCACCGTAACCGCAGACAGCGTAACAGGCGCAAATCTCAGCGCTGTTATCTCTGAGGATCTCGGCATCGATGCTGCCACCGTCAGCAAGTCTGACCTTGATGCAATCGGCGAAAACGGTGCAAAGGCTTCGGCAGCTGCTCTGGGCAGTGACATCAATGTCGCATACACCTACCTCAGCCACGGCGAGGCTCTTGAGGGCAAGGGCGTTTACTTTGAGTTTGACATGACCGTTGATTACACCGCTCTCGGCTTCAGCCAGACCCTCAGCTATTATCAGCTGTACATCTCTGAAGGCAGCAAGGACTATGTCCTGACCTTCGCCACCAACTCTTCCATGGGTGATTCCGAGCCCTCCGTCTACTTTGCCGACGTACTCGAAAGCGTCGAGCTCAAGGCAGCTGAGTAAAATGCAGATTTCAAAGCAGCGGATGAAGACATCCGCTGCTTTTTCTTTGCCTGCTCCGCGCGAATTTATGATACAAATTGTAATTTTCATGTTGTTTTATACTTAAAGTTTCGCCAATTGTACGTCCCATAACCCCTGCGTCCATAAAACACTTGATTTTATTGCCAGTCTGGTTTATAATAATCTTTGTTGTTTTGAACATTTGCCGGCGTGATGGAATTGGCAGACGTGCGGGACTCAAAATCCCGTGGTAGCGATACCGTGTGGGTTCGACCCCCACCGCCGGCACCAGACATGATAAATCCGAACCCTGTACCGATTGGCGATGGGTTCGGATTTGTTGTTTATCTTGGATAATTACGGAATATGAAAGGGCAGCCGCGGTAAGAAATCTGCGGCTGCCCGTGTCTTTTATTTTGTTATGGGGATAATTATGATATTACAGCCCGAGCAAGCCGAGGATATCCACCAGCCCGGAGAGCTGCAGCCCGGCGATTGCGGCGAGGGCGAGGAGAATAAGCAGGGGTACGAGCCAGCCTGCGGGGAATTTTTTGCGTGGAGTGGATGATGGAGCAGTTTCCGCAGAGGGTTCAGCGGGAGTTGCGGGTGTGTCCACCGCGGGCATAGGCGTTTCAGCTTGTTCGGTGGCGGTTGATTCTTCCGGCTCGGCGGAGTGTTCGGGAGCCGAGGAAAGGGGGGTGTGCTTGATTTTGTTTTTTTCGCAGTACTGCCATGCATAGGAGTTTTCGGGACAGTTGACGGTCAGGCTGCTGCAATCGGAGAATGCCCAATCACCAATGCTGGTGACGCTGTCGGGAATGGTGATGCTGATCAGGCTGCTGCAGCCGGAGAATGCCGACCGACCAATGCTCGTCACGCTGTCGGGTATGGTGATGCCGGTCAGGCTGCTGCAGCCGCGGAATGCACTATCACCAATACTGGTGACGCTGTCGGGAATGATAATGCTGGTCAGACTGCTGCAGCCGCGGAATGCACTATCACCAATACTCGTGACGCTGTCGGGAATGGTGATGCAGGTCAGACTGCTGCAGCCGGAGAATGCCCAATCACCAATGCTGGTGACGCTGTCGGGAATGGTGATGCAGGTCAGACTGCTGCAATCGGAGAATGCCCAATCACCAATGCTGGTGACGCTGTCGGGAATGATAATGCTGGTTAGGCTGCTGCAGCCGGAGAATGCCTCTTTACCAATACTCGTCACGCTGTCGGGAATGGTGATGGCGGTCAGGCTGCGGCAGAAGGAGAATGCACAATCACCAATTCTGGTGACGCTGTCGGGCACAGAATAATCGCCACATCGACCACCGGGATAAGCAATCAGGAGAGTTTTATCTTTGCTGAATAACACGCCATCAATATCACAATAGTTTATGTTTTTGTCATTGACACTGATGTCGGTCAGGCTGCTGCAGCCGGAGAATGCACAATCACCAATTCTGGTGACGCTGTCGGGCACAGAATAATCGCCACATCGACCACCGGGATAAGCAATCAGGAGAGTTTTATCT
>JAZUPA010000035.1:0-19885 GCA_045604945.1 Acutalibacteraceae bacterium | reverse complement strand
CCTGCCAGGACCTCACAGGTTTTGTCCACCTCATTCCCGAGAATGCTCGCGAGAGAATCATCGATATCGCTTCCGTTCAGCTTGAGGACGGTTCCGCATACCATCAGTATCAGCCCCTCACCAAAAAGGGTAACTCTGATGCAGGTAACGGCTTCAACGATGACCCCATGTGGCTTACCTTTGGTGTTGCAGCTTACGTCAAGGAGTCCGGTGACATTGACATTCTCGATCACATGACCCCGTTCAACTCCGATCCTTCCACTGCGAAGCCCCTCATCGACCACCTGAAGGCTTCCTTTGATCATGTTATCAACCATCTCGGACCTCACGGTCTCCCCCTCATCGGTCGTGCAGACTGGAACGACTGCCTCAACCTCAACTGCTTCTCCAAAACTCCCGGTGAGTCCTTCCAGACCACCGCTTGCTACGAGAGCGGCATGGCTGAGTCCGTATTTATCGCAGGTCAGTTTGTTGCTGTCGGTAAGGACTATGTTGAGATGTGCAAACTCAAGGGTCTCGACGAAGAGGCTGCAAGAGCTCAGGCTGAGATCGACAAGATGTACAAGGCTGTTCTCGAGTACGGTTGGGACGGCGATTGGTTCCTCCGTGCATACGATGCATTCGGCAACAAGGTCGGCTCCTCCGAGTGTGAGGAAGGTCAGATCTTCATCGAGCCCCAGGGCTTCTGCGTACTTGCAGGCATCGGCGTAGAGGAAGGTCACGCACAGAAGGCTCTTGACTCTGTCAAGGAGAGACTCGACACCAAGTACGGTATCGTTCTCCAGCAGCCTCCCTATCAGACCTATCACCTCAACCTCGGTGAGATTTCCTCCTATCCTCCCGGATACAAGGAAAATGCAGGTATCTTCTGTCACAACAACCCCTGGATCTCCATTGCTGAGACCGTTATCGGCCGCGGCGACAGAGCATTCGAGGTTTACTCCAAGATCTGCCCCGCATATCTTGAGGACATCAGTGACATTCACCGTACCGAGCCTTATGTTTATTCTCAGATGATCGCAGGCCGCGACGCTAAGAATCACGGCGAGGCTAAAAACAGCTGGCTTACCGGTACTGCTTCCTGGACATTCCTCAATGTCTCTGAGTACATCCTCGGTATCCGTGCTGACTATGCAGGTCTTATGGTTGACCCCTGTATCCCCCACGATATGAAGGGCTTCACCGTTACCAGAAAGTTCCGCGGTTCCACTTACGTTATCGAAGTTGATAACACCGCAGGTTCTCAGAAGGGTATCAAGTCCATGACCGTTGACGGCAATGCTGTTGAAGGTAACATCATTCCTCCCATCAACGATGGCGGCGTACACTACGTAAAAGCTGTTATGTAATTATAAAGATTATCCCCTGCCCGAAAGGGCAGGGGATTTTTGCAAAATATTGGATTCCAAAGGAAAATTTCCTTTGGTAGGATTTTCAAGGGCAACGCCCTTGAATAGGGTTTGGGACAAAGTCCCAACTGTTAATACTTTTCAAAGCAGGCGTTTCCGCCTGCTTTATTTTTATTATGCAAAAGTTAAGGGCTTCGCTTGCAATCCATAAGAAAAAGGCTGAACCGAAGTTCAGCCTTTTAATATTATTTTGTACCGAAAATGCGGTCACCAGCATCGCCCAGACCGGGGCAGATATAAGCGTTTTCATTGAGCTCGCGATCAAGATTACCAACGTAAATCTTGACATCAGGGTGGGCTTCATGAAGCTTCTTTACTCCCTCGGGAGCAGCTATGATGCACATGAACTTGATGTCAACGCCGCCGCGCTGCTTTATCATTGTGATAGCATCAACAGCAGAACCGCCTGTTGCAAGCATGGGGTCAACTACAACCACTGTTCTCTGCTCAATGGGAGTAGGTAGCTTGCAGTAATACTCGTGGGGCTCGTGAGTCTCCTCATCGCGGTACATACCGATATGACCGACCTTTGCGGTGGGAACCAGGGCCAGCACGCCGGACACCATACCGAGACCAGCTCTGAGAATAGGAACGATGGCAAGCTTTCTGCCTGCAATCATGGGAGTCATGCATTTTTCGATGGGAGTCTCGATCTCAACTTCTTCAGTGGGAAGATCGCTGAGTGCTTCATATCCTTCAAGCATTGCAATCTCTTCAACAAGCTTACGAAACTCGTTTGTTCCTGTTTTCTTGTCTCTGAGCAGTGAGATCTTGTGCTTGATGAGCGGATGATTAAGAATTACAACATTTTCCATATTGTCTTTTTTATCCTTTTTCTGTTTTTTCTTAAAGAATAACATCAGTTTTCCTCTTTTACTTCTTCAGCGGGAGCTTCTTCAGCGGGAGCTTCTTCAGCGGGAGCTTCTTCAACAGGAGCTTCTTCAGCGGGAGCTTCTTCAACAGGAGCTTCTTCAGCGGGAGCTTCTTCAGCAGGAGCCTCTTCAGCAGGAGCTTCTTCAGCAGGAGCTTCTTCAGCAGGAGCTTCTTCAGCAGGAGCTTCTTCAGCAACAGCTTCTTCAGCAACAGCCTCTTCGCCTGCAATGATTGCTACACCGCGATGCTTGTCACCTTCGGGATTCTTGCCGAACTCATAATCATTGCCGGGAAGAATAATATTGAGAAGAATACCTGCAATTGCTGCAATTGCAAGGCTGGTGAGAGTAATGGAAACGCCTGCGATGGAGAATGTAATGCCGCCGGAGAAACCAAGTGCACAAACAAAGATAACGCCTGCAATAATAAGGTTCCTGGACTTCTTGAGGTCAACCTTATTCTCAACAACATTTCTTACACCGATTGCTGAAATCATGCCGTAGAGAATGAAGCTGATACCGCCGATGATAGCTGTGGGCATTGTATTGATAACAGCGGATACCTTGGGGATAAAGCTGAGACCGATAGCAAGTACAGCAGCAATTCTTACAACACCGGGATTGTAAACACCGGAAAGCTCAAGAACACCGGTATTCTCGCCATAGGTAGTGTTTGCGGGACCACCGAACATGCCTGCAAGAGATGTTGCAATACCGTCACCGATAAGAGTTCTGTGGAGACCGGGCTCTTCAATGAAGTTCTTTCCGGTGGTTGCAGAAATTGCAGAAATATCGCCGATGTGCTCCATCATGGTTGCAATTGCAATGGGGGCCATTACGAAGATAGCTGTAAGATCAAACTTTGCAATCTGGAAAGGAGGAACGCCTACCCAATCAGCAGATGCAATAGGCTGGAAGTTAAGGATAGCAGAGCCGTCAGCATTGGTAAGACCGCAGAAATGCATGATAACAGCTGCAGCATATGCAATTACAATACCCATAAGAATGGGGATAATCTTGAACATTCCCTTGCCCCAGATGTTGAATACGATAACAACTGCAAGTGCGATAAGTGCAAGAGGCCAGTTGACAGCTGCATTACCGATTGCAGAACCTGCAAGGCTGAGACCGATGCAGATAATGATGGGACCTGTTACTACAGGAGGAAGGAACTTCATAACACGCTTAACACCAACAAGCTTGATGATAAGTGCAAGGATAAGATACAGAGCACCTGCTACGACAATACCGCCGCAGGCATAGAGTACCTTTTCGTTTGCAGGCATTCCTTCATAAATGCCTGTGTTAAGACCTGCAACAGTCTGGAAACCGCCGAGGAATGCGAAGGACGATCCAAGGAATGCGGGAACCTTGAACTTAGTGCAAAGGTGGAAAAAGAGGGTACCAAATCCTGCTGCAAACAGAGTTACCTGAACGGTAAGAGCCTGAGTAAGCTCTCCGCCGAAGTAGCTGTTTACAAGGATAGGAACGAGAACAGTTGCACCAAACATGGCGAACATGTGCTGGATACCCAGAAGCATCATCTTGGGGAATCCAAGCTTCTTTGCTCCGCTTTTGGGAGCGTCTTTGGTTTTCATTTTTTCTTCCTCCAAACTTAAATTTGACAAAACAACTCATATTTTGTCATGTTCAAGTTATTATATCTCAGAAATGACATTTTTTCAATATGTAATATCTATTGGATTTAATTTTTCTTATTTATCTGAAAATTGCACAAAAAGATTCATTTCATATTATAGACTTTTTTCAGCAATTTTGTCTGATGTATGTTATAATATCCAAAAAGCAGTATTTTATCATATCAGACCGATAAAGCCAGTGTATCGTAACAACAATCCCACCGAGGTGATCCTGTATGAAAGCTGCATATTTCCCCGGCTGCACCTTAAAGAATAAAGCCAGAGACTTTGACCGTTATGCTGTCATTACTGCAAATATGCTTGGAATTGAACTCTGCGAAATTGACAGCTGGCAGTGCTGCGGCGGAGTGTTTCCCACTGCCAGAGATGAAATAGCATCAAAGCTCCCATCTGTAAGGGCGCTTGTAAATGCACACCGCAGTAACCTTACTCTGGTTACTGTGTGTTCTGCATGTCATAATGTTATAAAGCAGACCAACCATGCTATGCAGACCGATTCCGAGTTTGCTCTGCGAGTCAATAATTATATGACTCAGGACAAGGATTTTACCACGCCTTATAACGGCGAAACCAGGGTTTTCCATTACCTTGAGATGCTTCGGGATATGGTCGGCTTTGATACAGTAAGAGAAAAAACAGTCAATCCCCTTGAAGGCAGAAAAATTGCTGCTTATTACGGCTGTCTTTTACTTCGTCCTTCTTCTGTCATGAAAATGGATGATCCTGAAAACCCGCAGATTATGGAAAACCTTATCAGTGCGTTGGGCGCAGAACCTATGATATATCCCGCCCGTAATGAATGCTGCGGCGGATATGTTGCTCTGGAAGACGCTCAGTCTGCCGAAAAAAAGAGCTCTTCTGTATATATCAGCGCGGAAAGCCATGGCGCTGATATGATAGTTACAGCCTGCCCTCTATGCAGATACAACCTTATTAAAAACGGCTGCAGACTGCCTGTTGTTTACTTTACTGAGCTTCTGGCAGAGGCTCTGGGCGTAAAGGAGAAATAAGGATGCAGAATAAGAATCATTACCGCCGCGAGCAGATACTGAGAATCAGCGGTGTAAATACAAGAAAATGCATGAGGTGCGGAAAATGCACCGCTACCTGCCCATCCTTTGATGAGATGGAATATCATCCCCATCAGTTTGTGTACATGGTTGAACAGGGTGAAATCGAGCCGCTGCTCAGGTCGGAATCTCTGTACAAATGTCTGAGCTGCTTTGCCTGCATTGAGCGCTGTCCAAGAGGCGTTGAGCCTGCAAAGCTTATTGAAGCAGTCAGACTTTCGGTCATTCGCGAAAAAGGCGCTGACCGTATCACTCCTGACGATATCCCCTCTCTCCTTGACCCTGATTTACCTCAACAGGCAATAATGTCGGCGCTGAGAAAATACAGCAAATAATCCTACAAGGTGATATAATATGCAAAGAATCGGAGTATTCGTATGCCGATGCGGTACAAATATTGCAGGAACAGTTGACGTTGCGGCAGTTGCCGAAGCATTAAAGAAAGAACGCGGCGTTGTCTTTTCGGCAGAGTATCAGTATATGTGCTCTCAGGCTGGACAGGACATGATAAAAAGCACTATAAAGGAATATTCCTTGTCAGCTATAGTAGTGTGCTCCTGCTCACCGCGCATGCATGAGACAACATTCAGAAAAACCGCATCATCCGCGGGGCTCAACCCATATATGGTTGAAATTGCAAATATCCGCGAGCAGTGCTCCTGGGTTCATAAAGACATCTCTGCCGCTACAGAAAAGGCAATTATCCTGGGCAGAGCGGCTATTGCCAAGGTCAATTTAAATGAGCCCCTTACCCCGGGTCAGACACCTGTTACAAAACGTGCGCTTGTAATCGGCGGAGGTATAGCAGGTATTCAGGCTGCGCTCGATATAGCCGACGCAGGATTTCCGGTCGATATTGTCGAGACCAAGCCCACCATCGGCGGAAAAATGGCTCAGCTTGACAAGACCTTCCCCACTCTTGACTGCGCAGCCTGTATTCTTACTCCCAAAATGGTCGATGCTGCACAGAATGAGAATATCAGGATATTTTCCTATTCCGAAATCGAGGATGTTAAAGGCTTTGTAGGCAACTTTGATGTTACAATCAGGAAAAAGGCAAGGTTTGTCAAGGAAGACATCTGCACGGGCTGTGGTCTCTGTACGGAAAAGTGTCCTCAGAAAAAAGTACCCAACGAATTCAATCTTGGAATGAATAACCGCAGCGCCATTTACATTCCTTTTGCCCAGGCAGTCCCTAAAGTTGCAACCATTGATGTCGACTATTGCACCATGCTGAAAACAGGAAAATGCGGCGTATGTTCAAAGGTCTGCACTGCAGGCGCAATTGACTACAACGCAAAAGACGAGTATATCAGCGAGAAATACGGCACTATTGTTGTTGCTACAGGATTTAACCCTATTCCTATGGATAAGTTTGATGAGTTTGCGTACAGTCAGTCAGAGGATGTCATTACTTCTCTGGAGTTTGAGCGGCTTACCAACGCCGCCGGACCTACTGACGGAAAACTTCGCAGACCGTCTGACGGAAGCCATCCCCATACCATCGTCTTTGTCCAGTGTGTCGGTTCACGCTGTGATTCTTGTTCAGAAAAAGGCAAGGAATACTGCTCTAAAATCTGCTGCATGTACACAGCAAAGCATGCCATGCTCACCCGCGACAAGTATCCCGATACTGAGGTATATGTTTTTTACATAGATGTTCGTACTCCCGGCAAGAATTACGACGAATTTTATCGCCGCGCTGTTGAAGAATACGGCGTTCATTACATAAAGGGCATGGTCGGTAAAGTTTCTCCCGAGAACGGCATTCTCAGGGTGCAGGCATCCGACCTTATTGCAGGAACACAGCTGCACGTCGATGCAGACCTCGTTGTTCTTGCCGCTGCGATCGAACCTGATAAATCAGCCCGCGCACTTGGCACCATGCTTACTGCAAGCATGGATACAAATGATTTCTTTACAGAGGCTCACCCGAAACTTCGCCCTGTCGAAAGCCCCACTGCAGGTATCTTTCTTGCAGGTGCCTGTCAGGGGCCGAAGGATATTCCTGATACTGTATCTCAGGCAGGAGCTGCCGCTTCAAAGGTTATAGGTCTTCTCTGCAAGAATAAACTGACAGGAAATCCCTGTGTTGCACACTCCGATGAGCTGATGTGCAACGGCTGTTCTTCCTGCGAGCGTGTCTGCCCCTACGGCGCGATTACTTATCAGAACAAAGAATTCAGAATGCCAGACAGAACCATGAAAATACGTCGTGTTGCAAACGTCAACTCGGCTGTCTGTCAGGGATGCGGTGCATGCACTGTCGCCTGCCCCTCAGGCGCAATGGATCTTAAAGGCTTTAATAATCAGCAGATAACAGCGGAGGTGGATGCAATATGCAGGTAAATGACTTTACACCAACAATAGTAGCCTTCTGCTGCAACTGGTGCTCCTATGCAGGAGCAGACCTTGCAGGCGGAAGCCGTCTCTCCTACCCTGCAGAGGTAAAAATCATCCGTGTTCCCTGTTCCTGCCGAATCAATCCCATGTTCATACTCCGTGCTTTTCAGCGCGGTGCTGACGGCGTTATCATATGCGGCTGTCACCCCGGCGACTGTCACTATACATCGGGAAATTACTACACCCGACGCCGCATGACCCTGCTGTTTTCAATGCTTGATTACCTTGGAATTGAGCATGAGCGCACCCGACTTGAATGGGTCTCCGCAGCAGAGGGTGCAAAATTCGCCTCTGTTATGAACGATTTTGTATTCAAGGTAACCGCTCTTGGAAAAAACAAAAGACTGGAGGATTTACGATGCAGAAAACAGAATGTGGAATAATCCTTCAAAAAGCCTGTGAGTTACTTGAAAACGGAACGGTAAAGAGTGTTCTGGGCTGGAAAAAGGGCGACTTTGATTACGATATCACTCCCGGAGTTTTTCGTTCCGTCGAGGAGCTTTCCGAATTTGTCTGGAACGATTTCTGCAGTGCCAATCTTTCAAAATACCTTATAAAAGAGGCTGCAGCCACCGATGATAAGGTGCTTGTTTTTCTTAAGCCCTGCGACAGTTACAGTTTCAACCAGCTGCTTACAGAGCACCGCTTTGACCGAGAAAAGGTGTATGCAGTTGCTCTCTCCTGCGAAGGTATGCTTTCAATTACCGAAATCAAAAAGCACGCCGAAGGTATTTTATCCGTAAAGGATAACGGCGATACGGTTACAGTCAGTACACTCTATGACGGTGATATTATAATCCCCCGTTCAGACTGTCTTCCTGACCGCTGTATCAACTGCAAATCAAAAAATGCTGTTGCTTTTGATGAAATTATCTGTGAAAGTGAAGAAACCGAAGAAACCCATCGCTTTGATGAGGTTGAGAGGATAGAAAGTCTCAGCGCGGAAGAACGTTTTCTGTTCTGGCAGAATGAACTTTCACGATGCATACGCTGCAATGCATGCAGAGATGTGTGTCCTGCATGTACCTGCGAAAAATGTGTCTTCGATAATCCTTCATCCCCCCTCGAAAACAAAGCCCCCTCAGACAGCTTTGAAGAGAAGCTTTTCCACATTATCAGAGCTTACCATGTAGCAGGACGCTGCACAGACTGCGGCGAATGCTCAAGAGTTTGCCCTCAGAATATTCCGCTTCATCTTCTCAACCGAAAATTCATAAAGGACATCGACAACTTCTACGGCGAATATCAGGCAGGAGCTGAGGTCGGAAGTCGTTCTCCCCTTACGGATTATTCTGCTGACGATATAGAGCCTTCGGAAAGGAGTGTCCGCAATGCGTAAACTCCCCATTTCAAAGCTCGATTTGCTGTTTTCTTCAATCGCCGGCAAAATGCACCTTTATATACCGACAGATTCAGGCAACGGTGCGGTATTCAAAAAATGGAGTGAAGGCACAAAGCTTTCCGATTCGCATAATACAACACGCAGTCCCAAGGATTTTTTCTTTCCTCAGAGCGAGGATCTTATGAAGTTCCAGATGGAAGGAAAAAAGATAAGCATTGAAGACATCCGCTCAGAGCACGATGACTTTGCCGTATTCGGCGTCAGAGCATGCGATGCAAGGGCTTCTGCGGTTCTTGACAAGGTTTTTCTCACAGACCCTGTCGATACATACTACAAAAACAGACGCGAGCACGGAATAATAATATCCCTTTCCTGCTCAAAGCCTTCAGAAACCTGCTTCTGTGCTGCTTTTGGAATTGATGCCTCAGACCCCGAAGGTGATATTATCTGTCATAAAACCGATGAAATGCTTTATCTCAAAGCAGGCAGCGAAAAGGGAGAAAAGCTTCTTCTGTCGCTCTCTGATATTACAGAAGAGTGTTCCGATGATGCTGCAGATGCGCACAAAGCCATGATTTCCGAGCGACTGTCAAGGCTTCCCCTTTCTTCCCTCCCGACCGACTCATTCGGCGCAGGCAAGACAAAGGAGCTTTTTGATTCTCCTATATGGAAAGAGCTTTCGGAAAGCTGTCTTGGCTGCGGCACCTGCACCTTCATCTGCCCTACCTGTCAGTGCTATGATATAAAGGATTTTGACAACGGACACGACATCACTCGTTACCGCTGCTGGGATTCCTGTATGTATTCAGAATTCACCAGAATGTCAGCAGGTCAGCCAAGACTTACTCAGACGGAGCGATTCAGACAGCGTTTCATGCACAAGCTTGTATACTTCCCCGAAAGATACGACGGGCTTTTCGGCTGCGTAGGCTGCGGACGATGCATTTCAAAATGTCCGATTGGCATGAACATAGCAAAAGTAATGAAAAAGCTGGGAGGTAATGCTGATGCATGAATCAAGAGAGCCGCTTATTCCTGTTATCGGTGAGGTAACAGATATACGCATTGATACTCCCGATATCAGAACCTTCCGAGTTGTTACCCCGGACGGTCAGAAGCCCTTTGAGCATAAACCCGGTCAATGTGCAATGCTCTCTGTGCCGGGAATCGGAGAAGGAATGTTTTCCATCACTTCATCTCCGACAAATAGTGATTATCTTGAATTTTCTATAAAAAAGTGCGGCTGTGTTACAGAATGGCTCCATTCCATGGATGCAGGTCAGCAGATTACCATTCGCGGTCCTTACGGAAATGCTTTTCCCGTTGACACAGAGCTGACAGGTCAGAATCTGCTGTTTATAGCCGGCGGAATCGGTCTCGCACCCCTTCGCTCGGTTATCAACTACTGCCGCCACTACCGCGACCGTTACGGAGTGATCGATATTGTCTACGGTGCGCGTTCAAAAGATGATCTGGTTGATTACAGTGAGATAGTAAACGAATGGTGCGAGGATTCAAATGTCCATGTGCATCTCACCATAGACAGTCCCCAGGACAGCTGGGATGGACATGTCGGATTTGTTCCGTCCTTTGTTCGTGAACTGGGTTTTGACACTGACAGAATCGCAATTCTCTGCGGTCCTCCGATAATGATTAAGTTTACTCTCTCGGAGCTTATCTCACTGGGATTTGAAAAATCACAGATATACACAACACTCGAAATGCGCATGAAGTGCGGCATCGGAAAATGCGGACGCTGCAATGTTGGCAGCAAATATATCTGCAAGGACGGTCCCGTTTTCCGCTTCGACGAGCTCGATGAGCTGCCGGACGAATACTGAGAAAGGAAGATAGCCTATGGAAAAGACAGTAAGTATTTTTCTGTTCGGCAAGCAGTACACAGTGCCGGATAACCTTACAATAATGTGTGCAATGGAATATGCAGGCTATCAGCTTATCAGAGGCTGCGGATGCCGCAACGGCTTCTGCGGAGCCTGCGCTACAATATACCGTATCAAAGGTCAGCGAGAGCTTAAATCCTGCCTTGCCTGCCAGACCAAGGTAGAAGATAACATGTATATTGCTGCTCTCCCCTTTTTCCCTCTTGTAAAACAGGTATATAACATCAATGACATCCCTGTCACAGAACAGGTCATGATGCAGCTGTACCCCGAAATATACTCCTGTGTCGGCTGCAATGCCTGCACAAAAAGCTGCACTCAGAGTCTCAATGTAATGCAGATTATAGCATATGCACAGCGCGGTGAATTTGAAAAATGCGCCCAGGAGTCCTTTGACTGCGTTATGTGCGGAGTATGCTCCTCCCGTTGCCCAGCAGGAATATCTCATCCTCAGGTAGCGATGCTCGCAAGGCGTATAAACGGAAAGTATCTCGCGCCAAAATCCGAGCATCTTGAAAACCGTGTTCGTGAGATTGAAAACGGTACATTCAATGAGCTTATTGAAGCCCTTATGGATAAACCCATTGAAGAGCTTCGAGAGCTCTATAACAATCGCGATATTGAAGAATAAAGGAGGGAGCATATTGTACTCAGAGGAATTTCAGAAATCTCTCAGAGCAGTGGAAGAGTCAAGAGAACATAATCTCAGATTCGAGCCTGCGAGAATGACTGCTGAAGAAAAGGATGCTCTTCTCTCAGGCTATCACCCCGATTATAAGAAGAGTGAATTTGCGCCCCTTCGCACAGGTCCCAACAAAGGCAGCTTTGTCCCTTGCGAGCTTCGCAAAATGCTTGAAGCCGGAAGCAGAATAACGACAGCTGACGCAGACCTCGATAAAATCGATTACGATGTGGACGTACTTATCATCGGCGGCGGCGGGGCAGGCTGTGCTGCTGCAATAGAAGCCCACGAAGCAGGGGCTGATGTTATGATCGTCACAAAGCTTCGAATCGGAGATGCCAATACCATGATGGCTGAAGGCGGCATACAGGCTGCCGACAAGCCCGGAGACTCCCCTGCAATACATTTTCTCGACGCTTTCGGAGGAGGACATTTTGCCGCAAAACGCGAGCTTCTGGCGACCCTTGTATGCGATGCACCTGACGCCATAAAATGGCTTAATGACCTTGGCGTTGAGTTTGACAAAGCTCCTGACGGAACAATGGTAACAACCCATGGCGGAGGAACCTCCAGGAAGCGTATGCATGCAGCAAAGGACTATTCCGGTGCTGAAATAATGCGCACACTGCGCGATGAGGTCTTTAACCGCGAAATCCCTGTTGCTGACTTCACCTCTGCTATTGAGCTCATACTCGATGAAAACGGCAGAGCTGCAGGGGCAGTGCTTATGAATATGGAAACAGGAGAACTCCTCGTTGCCCGCGCAAAAACTGTAATAATCGCAACCGGCGGTGCAGGCAGAATGCACTACCAGGGTTTTCCTACATCCAATCACTACGGCGCTACCGCAGACGGTCTCGTTCTCGGTTACAGAGTCGGAGCAAAGCTTCTTTATGCAGAAACTCTCCAGTACCACCCCACGGGCGCTGCATTCCCAAGCCAGATATTCGGAGCTCTTGTAACCGAAAAGGTGCGTTCTCTCGGAGCAAAGCTTGTAAACTGTGATGGCGAGGTTTTCATTCATCCCCTTGAAACCAGAGATGTCTCCGCTGCTGCCATTATCCGCGAATGCAGCGACCGCGGCAAGGGCATTGACACAGGCAGCGGAAAAGCCGTATGGCTAGATACCCCAATGATCGAACTTCTTGGCGGAGAAGGCACAATAGAAAGCAGAATACCTGCCATGCTCAGAATGTTTTACCGTTACGGCATCGATATCCGCAAAGAACCGATTCTGGTATACCCCACCCTTCACTATCAGAACGGCGGTCTTGAGATCAATTCTGACTGCATGACCCCCAACGTTCAGAATCTCTATGTTGCGGGCGAGGCTGCCGGCGGTATTCACGGAAAAAACCGTCTCATGGGAAATTCCCTTCTTGATATCATAGTATTCGGTCGAATAGCCGGCAGAAACGCTGCGAAAAAAGCCACTGAGACCGTTTCAGGCAAACTTTCACTTGAACACATAACAAAATGCGATGCAGAACGCGCAGCTGCAGGAATCGAAACAGATACCGTATCCCCCATGCTGCTGCCTGACTATCGCAAAAAATAAACAGACAGGAAGTAATAATAATGGATCTTACACTTATCACAGACCTTTTTGAGGCATTGACAATTTTCTGCTTTGGCCTTTCATGGCCTATCTCTATCCGCAAGTCCTATATCTCCCGTACAGCAAAAGGAAAGAGCCTGTTTTTTGAAGTATTTCTTCTGATAGGTTACGCAATAGGAATCACCCGCAAGGTAATTCAGCTTGTCTGTCTTGATTCCTCAGGTTTTATCTTCTTCCTCAGCTTCATTTTCTATGTCATCAACTTTATCGCAATTTCAATCGATATTGCTCTGTATTTCAGAAACAAGAAGCTTGATGCAGAAGCTGAAAAAGCCGCACTTGCCGACTGATACAAGAAACCGCATCAGCATAAGCTGATGCGGTTTTCACATTTATTCCTTAGTTCGTCTTTTTCTATCTGTCTTTTTCATCTTAAACAGCTCTTCAACTGCCAGACGAGCCTTTGCCACAGGCGTATTCTCCTTTGGGAAGCAATAGTACAGCATATCGTTATTTCCAATACAGATTACATCATCAATTTCATACCAGTAGTAATCGGAATACAGGCCGTAACACGCCTCTGCCTTCTGCTGATAGTTAAGTTTTCCGTCACACCCCTCAAGAACAAAGCCTTCATTGCTGTGCCTGAGCCTTCCGTCGCCAACCATGTATATCGCCTTCAGGTCGATAAGCAGTCCGATATTGACAGGAATATCCAGCGAATAGGTATCCGCCTCAATTTCAGCCTTTACCTGTTCGCGCTCCCATTTGTACCAGTCGGGAATATGAGAAAACTCAGTTTCTCCCTCAAGAGCCTTCAGCTCACCGAGCGTGGTAAGCTCATATTTCTTTCCGCACTCATGGCAGGTAAGGTGTATTCCCTTACCCTCCATTCTGCCTTCTTTACCGCAGGCAGCGCACTTGTACAGTATACGCTCAAGTCCGTCTGCTCTAAAAGACTCCCTGATCTCAATGCCATTATCGCGCTGCCATGCAAAATTGTCAAAGGAGAATGCTTCGTCAAGAATATCGTCAATCTCCTGAACGCTCTTTTCCTTTATTTCTTCAGGAGTAATAAGTCCCCTCACCTCTGCGCTGACTTTAACCTTGCGCTTCTGCAAGCAGTTGTACAGCGGATCTCTTGCAAAAGCTCCATAGGTCGTGATTGTCACAACCGGCACATTAAGACGCTTCAAAAGCAAGCCCATTTTTCTCGGCAGTGGCGTTGCGCAGCCGTCAAAACTGTAGCTTGCTTCGGGATAAAGCAGAACGCTTGTTTTAAGCTTATTGAGTGCGTAACGCATATCACTTATCAGTGACGGATTTGTTACAAATTTCTGCGTCGGAATACATCCGATATTTCGCATCAGACCTTCTTTGCCTACAAAACCGTCAGAGGTGCACACGATATTGAACGGCTTTTTCAAAACCCTGTGGGCAATTTCAAGATCAATAAAGCTTGAGTGATTCATAATCACCAGCCAGGGACCCTTACCCATTTCCTTCATTCTGATTTTAGTATATCTGAAATGAACCGCCATAAGATCAAATATACTTACAAGCTTTATAATGTTACGCAGAAAGAAATTAGATTTTCTTGGGTTTTTATGTTTGTATTTTGCTCGTTTTACAGCCTTATCATAGCTGATTCTCTTGGTTTTTATCTTCATCTGAATTGCTCCTTTTCCGATTGTAATTCAGTATATATGATTATATATCATAACCCATCACAAAATCAACACTGACCTTGATTTTCCCGTAATAGCCTATAATATTTATTTTATCATTACAGGTAGAAAATGATACATCTTTATGATATCATTGAATATGAACATTTGAAATATCAATTAAATTTCAGCCCATATTTCCGAGGTTTGAATACCGAAAAGATACCTGAGGCTTGAATTCCGATTTTTATATGCGCTTGAGGTAATACTATGACAAAGAATGAACGCATCTCTCAGGTTTTGAAGGAACACCTTGACGAAGAGGATCGTATCAGGGATGAATTCTGGGCTTCTCACGGCGGAAGACCTAAAGGAAAATGTGATCTTCCAAGGATACTTTTCGAAGAAGCTAATGCAGAGTTCTTAAGGAAATGGAAAGAACTCAAGGACGAATATAATAAGCCATCTGCATAAACATCAAATCTTATGCGAATATGTACAAAGAAACCTCAAAGGGGATAAAAACATGAGTGTTTATTTTATCGTAGATGATTTTCGTGCAGGAACACGACGCTGTCTGAGATTGGACAGGAATATTGATCCAGCTGATATTCTATCCTCTAAAAATTATGTGCTTATCGATGGAGATAAATGTCATTATTTAATTACCTCTATCAGAAATATGATTACTATTTCGAGTGAAGCAGTGTTCAAATCAGATAAATTCGTGTTTTGAGTATCTTTATGAAGGTATTCAATCTTATGCGCTGCAACAAATCGATACAGGAAATCATGTGCAGAATTTGATATTAACTCTGAATCTTCTGCAGGAGGTAAAGCCGTGGCAAAAAAAGAACGTATCTCACAAATCCTTAAAGAGTACCATGATGAGCACCGTTGTCTTGAAGAAGAATTCTGGAAAACGCATGGCGGAAGACCTAAAGGAAAAGGCGATGTTGGGGCGGCAAACGATTGGTGTACTACTCTACAGAAGGTATTGCTGTCCTTACACGCACTACTGATTACCTCGACGTCGATTGGATTGCAAAGACCACATGGAGTAAGAATGATTTTGGCGACGATACTACATCAATCATTAAGGAGGCTTTGAAGTATGTCGAACAACACTGATTCATTAGAATTGAATTCATGGCAGTGTCCGATAGCCAAAAAAATTATCAGTGCTGACATTTGTTATGAAGTGATAATGTGTCTCACTGCCGGACTTGATCCAAGCTCTGTTCCTGAGGTTGATTTTAGACGCGATTCAAACACCATTGCTATCTGCAATAGTTGCCCCCACTGTAACCTTGAGTAACACCACTAATAAATCATACTAACTCAATAACCTTAAGCATCTTGCTCTTTTCGGGAGCAGGGTGCTTTTTGTTTACCAATTTTGCATATGTCGGGTGCGTAATTACCGACACGGCATGAGGTGCAACCTCGTAAAAAAGCGTAGCCGAAAAGGAGCAAACATGAAAAGAGAAGATCTCACTATACCGAGCCAACAACCACTCGATATAAAGGCTGCAAGGGCTCAGGCGTAAAGTGGGTGCAGTAGCATCTGCTCGAGGCTGGTTACAGTGTCGGCAGCTCTGCCATCGACGGCAGCTTCGGATCTGCTACGGACAAAGCCGCCAGAAAGTTTCAGGAAGATCATAACCTTGAGGTTGACGGTCGCGTAGGACCTTCTACCCGTGCTGCGCTGAAGGAGGCTGTGAAGTTATGAATATAATTAATAAATTATTCAGCGACACCGGAAACTGCATCTCAACTATTGGCGCAGGCATCGCCGCTGTATTTACCTTCGTATTCGGCGGCGCTGACTGGTGGCTCCTTGCTCTCATCGCTCTTATCGTGATTGACTACATAAGCGGCATCATTGCAGCGATTATTGAAAAGAAGCTTTCCAGTCGCAAGGGGCTTGCGGGAATACTCAAAAAAGGCATGTTCCTCTTGGTCGTAGCCGTCGGACATATTGTCGACCACGCCGTCGGCGGCGAAGGAGCGCTCAGGTCTCTCGTTATAGGTTTTCTGATAGCCAATGAAGGATTATCCATTCTCGAGAACTGCGGACGCTGTGGTCTGCCCATCCCAAAGAAGCTCATGTAGATTCTCGAACAGCTGAAAAGCGATAACGACAAATCAGAATAAATAGTAACACCGCCTATTCCCTATTTCAGGAGTAGGCGGTGTTTTTTGTTTTATGCAGAAGATATTTACAATACGGAAACGCTATGCTAGAATATACTTGATAGGGGCTTAACACCTTGCTGGATTTTTATTCAGTGGGGTATTTTTGTTTTGACCTGTATTTTGTCCTGTACGCAACCGTATTTTAGGGTATCAGAAAGTATTTATCAAGATAAAGCAGAAAAAACAAAAAGCTTGAAAATCCGCATCATTAAGCGAAATTTCAAGCTTTTCTTATGGCGCGCCCAAAGGGATTCGAACCCCTGACCTTTTGGTTCGTAGCCAAACACTCTATCCAGCTGAGCTATGGGCGCATGTGCAATTCCTGATTGCTAAGATATAATAGCACCAGAAAGCTCTAATGTCAAGCAAAAAATCAATTTTTATTCAAATATTTTTCTTTTTTATTTTCATTGTAAAAATACCGCTCACATTGCACTGTGAGCGGTATTTTTCAATTCAAGCAATCACTTATTTCTTGCCCTTTGCAGCCTTCTTCTCCTGCCACATTACCCAAAGAATATTGGAAATGAACAGTGAGCTGTAGCAACCGGAAATAATACCGAAGAGCATGGGTACTGCAAAGCTGAGGATAGAGCTGATACCGAAGATCAGAGCTACTATTACAACAGACAGTACAGAAAGAAGGAATGTAAGGTTTGTATAAATGGTACGTGCAAGAGTCTCATTTATACTTCTGTTGACAAGTTGTGCAACAGGAACCTTAGGACCGAGCTTCTTCTTGTTTTCTCTTACACGGTCATAGATAACGATTGTAGAGTTAAGAGTATAACCGATGATTGTAAGGATAACAGCAACAAAGTTATCGTCGATGGGGAAACCAAATACAACAAATGCAGTAAATGCTACGAAGCAGTCGTTAACAACAGCTACGATAGCAGTAAGACCTGCTGAGAAGCCACCGATCTTTCTGAATCTGAATGCAACGTAAAGTACCATGAAGAGAGATGCAATCAGCATAGCAACAAGGCACTTACCGAAGAACTCCTTACCCATTACAGGGTCAACGGAGCTGACAGAGCTGATTTCAAAATCAACATTGGGATACTTTATCTCAAGTGCTTCTTCAATCTTAGCGCCTGCGTCCTTGCTGACAGCACGCTTATCAGCAAGCTTAATTGTAACGGAAGTTTCCTTGCCGCCGTCAGTGAGGATTCTGGAACTCATGCCAACAGTTACATCGCCCTTGAGCATCTGAGATGCAATGCTCTTAACATCATCCTTATTGATCTCAATGCTCTCAGTAGGAACGATATCAAGCTCGGAAGGATCGGGCATCGCATACTTGTCCTCTACAATCTCTTCAACTGCAGGAACATCGGTTGCAGTAACGTCAGATGCAGAAGAATCTGTTGCAGAAAGGTCAGCATCGCTTGCAACAGTGAACATACCGGATACACCGAGAACATCACTGCCGGATACATCTGTAGCAGACGCATCTGTTGCGGTCACATCGGTCTCAGATGCGACCTCTGCAACCTTCTCTGAATACTTATACTTGATTATTGTACCACCGGTGAACTTGATATCAAGGCTGAGGCCGCTGATAAGAAGGAAAATCAGGCACACAGCAACAATAACAGCGGTGATGATAAGTACAGGCTTTTTCTTGCCTACAAAATCATAATTCTTGTTGTTAAACATTATTCAACACCTCCGTAGAGTGATTTCTTTCTGAAGATGCTGAATCTGGATGCAGATTTAAGCATGATCTTGGTAACAAACAGACCGAAAACGATATTCAGTACAGCACCGGCAAACATTGTGCAGCCGAAGGAATAAATTGTACCGGTTGTTGCGGGACCAAACATAAAGAGGAACGGAGTAAGGATCTTGCTCCATTCTGTAGTTGTAGGTCCGAAAACACCCATAAGGATGATTGCAACGATCATATTGGTGATGTTACCGTCAACGATAGCGGAAATGCTTTCGCTTGTACCATTGTCAATAGCGCCGTCAAGAGACTTGCCGTGAGCAAGCTCTTCCTTGATTCTCTCTGCGGTAATAATGTTTGCATCAACCTGCATACCGACAGAAAGGATAATACCTGCAATACCGGGAATTGTAAGTGTAAAGCTGTTTACACTGGGGAAGAAACCGGAAACGATAGCAAGAGTACAAGCAACCTGTCCGAGAAGTGCAAAGCATGCAATAACACCGGGCAGACGGTACTTTACGACCATAAATACAGCAATAAGTACAAAGGCAATGATACCTGCGATAAGCATTGCCTTAAGAGAATCCTTACCGAGAGTTGCATCTATGATGTCATAGTCAACAACTTCAAGCTTAAAGGGAAGCGCACCATCATTGATGGAAGTCGCAAGCTCTGTTGCGGACTCTGCAGTAAAGTTACCGCTGATCATTGCAACACCGTCAGTGATAACATTATTTACAACAGGAGCGGAAAGCTCGACAAAACCGTCATTGGTATTAAGCCAGATAGCGATCTGCTTGCCGATCTGACGGCTTGTTGCCTCTGCAAAGATCTTAGCGCCCTCATCGTTGAGGTTGAGCTGAACACAGTATTCGCTGGTATTCTGATCTACCATGACCTGAGCAGACTCAATATGCTTGCCGCTGACGGAAAGGTTAAGCTTCTCATAGCTTGCATCATGGTAAACGATCTCATCGTTTACATCTGTTGCATATACAGATGTGGGAGCTCCATCAAAGAAAAGAACCTCTGTACTTGCAGAAAGATCATTTATGGTATCCTGAGGATCCTGAGCCTCTCCGTCCTTCCAGGGGAAGGAAAGAATAACTCTGTCATTGTCCTCATCAAGGTACATCTCGTAGTCGGTGATGTTTTTTGTAACAAGACGGGTTCCGAGAATGTCCTTAAGTAAATTCATCTGTTCATCAGAAGCCTCGATATCCTGAGGTCCAAAGGTAACGCTTACACCGCCCTGGATGTCTGTACCCCATCTGATGTCTTTTGCACCGCGGATATATGCCTTCTGCTCATCGCCCCATGTTCCGTATACGCCAAAGAATGACAAATACGAAAATGCAAGGATAACGATGGCAAGAATGACTACCCACGGCTTGCCGATTTGCTTCATGCTTTTTTCCTCCTCAAATTTGCTTCATCTGTTGCTTA